>JBJMGU010000026.1:0-2049 GCA_045807765.1 Blastocatellia bacterium | reverse complement strand
TTAGAAGGCAACGGTGAAGACCGCAGCGGCTGCCGGCCCTTTCGGCGAAGCGAGACTCGCGCCAGAAACAATCTGCGTTGCTAACCCTGAGAGCCGACGCTGGCGACCTTCTTGATCGGCAGCCTGATCGTAAAGGTGGCTCCGCGGTCTTCGCCCTCGCTGGCGACTTCGATGTTGCCACCGTGGAGTTGTATCAGATGGCGGACGATGGCCAGTCCCAGACCGAGGCCGCCGGCACGGCGGTCGGCCTGATCGCGCTGGCGAAAGCGCTCGAAGACGAAGGGGAGGAACTCTGCCGCGATGCCTCTGCCGGTGTCGCTGATGATGATCTGCGCCTCGCCGTCTTGCTCGGCGAAGGCGGCGCGGACGGTGCCGCCGGCGGGCGTAAACTTGATGGCGTTCGAAAGCAGGTTGTTGAGAACTTGCCGCATGCGGTCAGGGTCGGCCAGGCAGTTGTCCTCTGAAGCGCCGGCCACGACCTCAAGATGAACCTCCTTGGCCTCTGCCGCGGGCCGCATTGCCGTCACGATGTCTTGCACAAGCGAGGCCAGGTTCACCGGGCGCATGTCGAGTTGTAGTTTGCCGTTGATGATGCGAGCAGCGTCGAGCAGGTCGTTGATCAACTTGGCCTGCGCCTGGGCGTTGCGGTTGATGACCTCAACGGCCTGCACTTGCTCGGCGTCTTTCAGCTCTTTGCCGAGAATGTGCGACCAGCCGAGAATGGCATTGAGCGGCGTGCGCAGCTCGTGCGAGACGATGGCCAGAAAAACGTCCTTCTCGCGGTTGGCGGCTTCGGCCTGGGCGCGCGCCTTATGCTCCTTTTCGTTGGCGACCAGCAGCTCGCTGGTGCGCTCGACGACTTTCTTCTCAAGCTCTTCGTTAGCCCGCGCCAGCGCCGCCTTGGCGCGCAGGTTGGCCTCGTTCAGCGAGCTGGCGAGCAGCGCCACCAGCACGAATTCGCCGACGATGGGCAGGTCGTCCCAGGCGAGGCCGATGGCGTAGATCGGGTCGATGAAGAAGTAATCGAGCGCCAGCACCGACAGCAGAATCGTCAGGGCGGCGGCGCGAAGGCCGCTGTAGCGGGCGCTGACGATGACCGCAGCGAGAAAGAAGAGGATCGGCGTTTCGCGGATCAGCGGCTTCAGCGCAAGGCTCAAAAGGGTCGCCGCAATCAACGCAGCGGCAGAGATGAGATAACGTTTCGCAACCGCGGGCTTGTCTACCATGCTCACCACCGGCCATCAAAATTCAGGAGAGTCATTAAGAATCTAACTCGGCGGCGGCGGCTTTGACAATCTTCGGACATCGGCGGATTAATCCGCCGTCGCTTCGGCCATCTCTGACGCGCCAACCGAAAAGTAAGCCGCATCGGGATGGTGGAAGACGAGCGCCGACACTGAGGCTTCCGGCTCCATCATGAAACCTTCTGTAAGCTGAACGCCGATCTCTTCGGGTCGGAGCAAACGGAACAAGCCGGCTTGCTGCTCAAGGTCGGGGCACGCCGGGTAGCCGAACGAATAGCGCTTGCCGCGATAGCGCGCTTGAAACAGCGACCGCCGCGATAGATCATCCGCATCGGCAAAGCCCCATAATGCCCGCAACCGCGCGTGAATCCATTCTGCCGCCGCTTCGGCGGTCTCAAGCGCGAGCGCCTGCAAAGCATACGAGCGCAGGTATTCGCCCTGCTGTTTCGCCGCTTCGGCCAGCTCGCGAATGCCTTCGCCTGCCGTGGTCACAAACATGGCGATGTGATCGCGCTCTGACACGCGCCCTTCGCTGTCGCGCCGTGGCAGCAACACGTAATCGCTCAAAGCCAGCCCGTCGGGCTTGCGCTGACGCGGGAAGCTGAAGCTCTCAAGAGGCTCACTCGCGCCGCGCCCGGCAAACAGGTGCAGGCGATTGCCTTCACTTTCAGCCTCGAAGAATTGCCACAGCACGCGCACATGCATCCCGCCGCGCCGGCACTCTTCTTTGACGCGCTCGATCTTCTCTTCCAGCTCGACGGCCTTGCGGTCGCCGGCGGCGATCAATTCGGTGAAGCGCCCGCGC
>JBJMGU010000025.1:0-16429 GCA_045807765.1 Blastocatellia bacterium | reverse complement strand
TTTGGTTGTTTTGACACAATTAGCTCCCCCTCGATGATCTCGTAGCGGTGAGTCTCGTCGTGGGGAAGCTTCTCAAGGTCTGCCGAAGTCCAGCGGATTGTCGTTGCCATCTCAGTTTGCTCCTGTAGTCGTCTTGCGGCGAAGTATAGCACGGAACGCGTACTTTATGTCACTTTCTTGATCTCGCTTGCTGGCGCTCGGCGGCGCGCTCGACCAGCAGGCGATAGATGGCCGCGCCGGTCTGGTCGGCCTCCGGGTGCCACTCGACGGCGAGCAGGTGATCGCGCTCGATGGCCTCGATGATGCCGTCTGCTGCCGTCGCTGCGACGCGAAAGCCGGGCGCGATGCGGGCCACCGCTTGATGATGAGTCGAGCAGACCATGACCGCCTCGCCGAAAAGCGGGCGCAGAAAAGATTCCGCCGCGGTCTTGATCTCATGGGCTGTCGCCCGCTCGCCGCCGCCATGATCGAATGCCGACGGATTCTCGGTGCGGATGTCCTGCATCAGTGTGCCGCCGAAGTGAATGTTGATCAGTTGCATCCCGTAACAGACGCCGAGCAGCGGCGTCGCGGTTTGCGAAAAGTGATCGAGCAGTTGCCGCTCCCAGGCGATGCGCTCGCGCGATTCAGGGCGCATCGGCGCGGTGGGGCGCTCGCCGTAAAGCTGCGGCGGAATGTCGTCGCCGCCGGAAATCACCAGCCCGTCACAAATCTCTGCGACCGCCGCCGGCTCAAGCTCGGCAGAGACCAGCACCGGCTGGCCGCCGGCCCCGGCGACGGCCTGCGCATAGGCCCGCTTGACGTAGAGGTAATCGTGGCCGGCGCGCAAGCGCTCGCCGTGATCGATGCTGACCGTGATGCCGATGATGGGCCGACCCATAAATGCCTCCTTCACTGTTTGTCGCGCCACTTATTTTAAATAATTTCGGCAAAAGATGCCCTATGCTTGGGGCTCTCATCAGGGGCCACCATGAGCTTTGTTGAAGAAAACTGTTGACTGTCATCGGCCAACAGACATAATGCACCTACGCTATCAAAACGTCGCATCTTCCCTGCCCCTTTGTAGTTTGCGCCTCGCATGGTATCCGGTGATCTTCCGGCGCTTGTGCCAAGTGCGGCATTGAAAAGTTCCGCCCCGCGACGAGAAAAGCGAAGTCATGAATACAAACCAACCTTCTACGCCAGAGCGCCGTGCGGGCGGGCGCAAGTTTGACCTGCTCTACCTGATGAACCGCATCGGCATCAAGACGGTGCGCCGCAAGCTGATCGTCGGCGGATTGCTGCTGACCGGCCTGTCTATCCTGCTGACCTGCGCCATTGCCTATCGCAGCTTTTACACGGCGATTGATTCCAGCGACCACCTGCACAAAGTGGCGGTGTCGTCGGCAGAGACGGTTGATCTGCTGATCGCCGAAAACATCCAGTTTGTGCGCTCGATTGCCAGCGATCCCACTGTGGTCGAGAAAGCGGAGTGGGCCGCTCAAGAGGCCGAAAAACAACTCGGCCTCCACGCGCAGCCAAGCGGCGAGGCGATCAAGGCGCTCGAAGCGCGCTTCGAAAAGACGCACACGCTCGACACCAGCGCCGCTCAGACCAGCGCCCTGCTCGATGCCAAGAGCCATTTAAAAGGCGTCTTTGACCGCGCCTTCTTCACCGACCGCTATGGCCTGGCCGTTGGCATGACGCAGATGACCGATGATTATGTGCAGTGCGACGAAGATTGGTGGCAGAAGGCCATGCACGGCGGATTGTCGCTCAGCGATGTTGGCTTTGACAAAGTGACCGGCAGCCTAGCGATGGAGATTTGCGTCGCCATCCCGCACCCGAAAACCGGCCAGCCGAATGGTGTCTTGAAAGTTAAATACAATCTCCGCGACGCCCAGAACTATATCGCCCGATTCAAGGAATATAACACCGGCTACGCTTACGCAGTCAGCCGCGAAGGGACGATCATCCTCCATCCGAACGAGCTCAAGCGCACCCAGCAGATTGATGAATCGCTGCGCCAGAGCCAGTTGCTCGAGCTGGCGGCAGCCGGCGACAGCCGTGTTCTGCAACACGATCAGGAAGGCGAGGCGCGGCTGCTTTCATTCGCGCAATCGCGCGGTGCTACGACCGCAAGCTTACAATATCTAGGCTTCGGCTGGACGTTTGTCGTTGATAACAGCCAGAGCGAAGTCTATCAGCCCGCCACCGTCATGCTGCGAACGATTGCCCTTTGGGGCGCGGGGTTGTTTGTCGTCTTCGGGGCGCTTGCGGTGCTGCTCGCCGGCAGCGTCTCGCGCGCCGTGCAGAGCCTTTTCGATGTCACCGAGCGCGTCAGCCATGGTGACTTGCAGGCGCGCACGCGCATCACCACCGGCGACGAGTTGCAGCGCGTCGGCGAAGGCTTCAACCAGATGATGGATCGGCTGGCGGAGATGATGCGCCGCGAGACCGAGCAGAAAGAGGAGCTGGAAAAACACCTCGCGGAATTCCTCAAAGTCGTCAGGCCGGTATCGCATGGCGATCTGACCTTGCGCGCCCGCGAAGGCGACGACGCCGTCGGGCGCATCGCCCGCATCGTCAATAAGATGTTTGACGACTTCACGGCCATGATCGTGCAGGTCAAGCGCATGGGGCTATCGGTCTCTTCGAGCGCGACGGAAATCCTCGCCGCTGCCGAGCAGATTGCTGCCGGCGCTCAGCGTCAGGCCGAAGAGATCACCAAGAACAGCAGCGCCGTCGAAGAGATGGCCGCTTCGATGAATCAGGTATCGCGCAACGCCGATATGTCTGCCGAAGCGGCGCGCCGGGCGCTAGCGCGCGCCGAGCATGGCGACCGCGCCATGGGCGATACCGCAGAGGCCATGCGCCGCATCAACACCGCGGTGCAGCAGACTTCGGGCAAGATGCATTCGCTCGGCGCACGCAGCAACGAGATCAGCGAAATCATCACGCTTATCGAAGAGATCGCCGCGCAGACCAACCTGCTGTCGCTCAACGCCGCCATCGAAGCCGCGCATGCGGGCGAGGCGGGTGCAGGCTTCAGCGTCGTTGCCGACGAGATTCGCCGCCTGGCGCAGCGCTCGTCGAAGGCAACCAAAGATGTCAGCAATCTAATTAAAGCCATCCAGAGTGAAACCGCGCAGGCCATCACGGCGATGGAAGCCGGCCTCGCTGAAGCCAACAACGGCAGCGTGCTTGCGGATCAGGCGAGCCACGCGCTCCAGGACATGAGCAGCGCGGTGCGCGAATCTTCCGAGCTAATGCAGGAGATTTCCGCCGCCAGTGAAGAACAGGCGCGAGTGACGCGCGACCTCGCGATGGCGATGCAGACCATATCGAGCATCACGCTGGAGACGACCGCCGGCACGCACGAAACGGCGCAGACGATTCAATCGATGGTCGGGCAGGTCGAGCAGTTGAACGTCGTCATCGGCGGCTTGCAAATCAACAACAGCGCGAGTCACACCTATGCCGGCGATTTGCCGCAAGCGCCGCTCAGCGCCCCCGGTGGCCCGGCATCATTCTTCAGCTTCCAGCAGGGCGATTAGCGCGGTATTCAATCAGGCGTGGCGCAATCTAACAGATTGCGCCACAGGCAAGCACAATTGAAGGGCTTTGGGAGAAGAGGAACGACGTGGCGGCAAAGCAACAGATGATCATCTTCAAGGTCGGCGACGAAGCGTTCGCCGTTGACATTCTGCTCGTCAAAGAGGTGGTGATGATGCGCGAGATCACGCCGGTGCCCGAGACCGCAGGGTTTGTCGAAGGCGTGATGAACCTGCGCGGCCAGCTCGTGCCGGTTGTTGATCTGAGAAAGCGGCTGCGCGCCCGCCGCCTGGCAAACAACAATGAGCAGCGCATTCTCATCGCCCGCTTAGACAGTCAAATGATCGGCCTGATTGTTGACGGCACCAGCGAAGTCGTGCGCGTCGGTCAGGAGCAGATCGAGCCGGCGCCCGATATGATGCGCGAAGTCGGCGCCGATTACATCGCCGGGATTATCAACCTCGAGGCGCGCTTCGTGACGTTGATGGATTTGCAAGCGGCGCTGACGGGTGAGATCACGGGCGAGCTTGATGCAGTGATGAAGGCGCTCGCCGGCCATCGGAAGCCGGTCGCGCCGGCACAGGTCGGTTGAGTCGAAAGGATATCCATGAGCTTTCAGAATGCGGAGACCATCTATGCGCCGGGATACCTGCGACAGCCGGCTGTAGAACTCTCCGACAACGAGTTCGCTCTTTTCTGCGAGCTGATCTATGACGAGTGCGGCGTTAGAATCGGCGGCGAGAAGCGCGGCTTTCTCGAATCGCGATTGCGGCGGCGGATGGCGGCGCTCGGCGTCACGACGGCGCTCGAATACTACGGCGTGGTGCGTTACTCGAAGACCAGGATGCGCGAGATGCCGGCGCTGCTCGACATTCTGATGATTTGCGAAACCTCGTTCTTTCGCAACCAGCCGCAGTTCGATCTGCTCAACGATGTGGTGCTGCCGGAGATCATCAATCATAAGCTGCGCGCCAACTCGCGGCTGCTGCGATTGTGGAGCGCCGGCTGCTCGACCGGCCAGGAACCTTATAGCGCGGCAATGGCGGTGCTTGAGCGGCTGCCCGATCCTGAGACATGGACCCTGCGCGTCTTCGCCTCTGACCTGTCGTTCACGGCGCTCGAACGGGCGCAGTCAGGTATTTACAACGCCGAGCAGATTCGCGGCCTGCGCGAGCCGCACCTGTCGAAATACTTTCATCGCGAGCAGGAGAATTACGTGGTCAACGATGATCTGCGGCGGCGCGTCGTCTTTGATTATCACAATCTCAAGCATGACAACGGCCTGCGCTCGCTCGACATCGTCTTCTGCCGCAACGTGATGATCTATTTCGATGTCGAAGAGCAACGCCGGCTGGTGACGCGGTTTGCCAACTGTTTGCTGCCCGGCGGCTATCTTTTCATCGGCCACGCCGAAAGTCTCCAGGGCGTGTCACAGCAATTCGCGATGCTGCACCGCGACAAAGGCATTGCCTATCGCTTCAACGGCCAGGGCTAAAGTAGACGATGGACGAGCTGACGCAAAACGAGATGGCGACCTTGCTGGCGGTTTACCGCGAGCAGACGCTGCATTTGCTCGACGAGATGACAGCAGACTTGCTGGCGTTGGAAGCGGGCACCGCCGACAGCGAGGCCGTGGCGCGGCTGCGTCGTGCGGCTCACACGATCAAGGGCGATTCGGTCTGCGTGATGCTTGAAGGCGTCGCCGAGATTGCCCACCGTATCGAAGACCTGATGGCCGAGGTGATGGCGCGCGGCGGCGACTTTGATCGCAGCGCGGTTGACGCCATGCTCGGCGGCCTCGACCTGATGCGCGAGGCGCTTGACCGCGAAGCCGTCGAAGATGTCGCTGCTGACTCGGTGAAGCGCTGGGCCGATGAACTGGAAGTGGAGATCAGTGAAGCGGCCCACAAAGATCAAAAGCCGGTTGAAGCCGTCGCCGTTGACTCGTCGGATGAGCTGCCCGCCGCGCCGACGGTGACCCGGCGCTCGGAGCCTTATGTGCGCATCGAAGCCGAGAAGATCGATATGCTGTTGAACCTCGCCAGCGAGATGGTCATCGCGCGCTCGGTGATGAATCAGGTCGGCGCGCAGTTCGAGGAGCAGATGTCCGACAACGAGATGGTGCGCCGCGCCAGAGACTCGCACCTGCAACTCACCAAGCTGATCAGCGAATTGCAGAAGCAAGTTCTGAGAATGCGCATGGTGACGATCAACACCATCTTCAAGCGTTTCGCCCGTCCGATGCGCCAACTGGCCATCGAGAGCGGCAAGCAAATCGAGCTTGAGATGTTGGGCGGCGAAACCGAGCTTGACCGCGCGCTCACCGACGCGCTTTACGAGCCGCTGTTGCACCTGCTGCGCAACGCCATCGCTCACGGCGTCGAAACGCCCGACGAGCGCCGGCGGGCAGGGAAGCCGGAAGTCGCCAGAATCAACGTGCGCGCTTATCACGACGGCAATCAGATCGTCATCGAAGCGCGCGACGACGGGCGCGGCATCAGCCCGACGGCGCTCAAGGCCAAAGCCCTCAGCGCCGGCCTGCTGAGCGCCGCTCGCGCCGCCGAGATGAACGACCAGGAAGGCATCGAGCTATTGTTTCTCGATGGGCTTTCGACCGCCGAGCAGCTGACTCAGGTGGCAGGTCGCGGCGTCGGCGCGGCGGCGGTCAAGCGCGCCGTCGAGGCCTTGCACGGCACGGTGACGGTGACGAGCGAGGCGGGATTGGGAACCTGCTTCACGTTACGGCTGCCGCTGACGTTGGCCATCATTCGCGCTTTGCTGTTTGCCGCCGCCGGCAAGTGGTTGGCGCTGCCGCTGCTGGCGATCAACGAAGTGGCGCGCATTCGGCCCGCAGAGATTACCCGTGTTGACGGCGTCGAGAGCTATCGGCTGCGCGACCGCTTCATCACGGTGGTGCGCCCCGGCTGGGCGCTCGGCTTTGAGCGCCGCCGCGGTGGCGCCGGCTCGGCACTCCGCACAGAGCCCGAGCATGTGTTTGTCATCGTCGTAACGGTCGCGGGCCGCACCTATGGCATCGTCGCCGAAACGCTCTACGGCGAAGAGGAAGTCGTCGTCAAAGCGCTCGACGACCGCTGGCTGCACAATGACGCGATCACCGGCGCGACGCTGGTCGGCAACGGCCAGATCGTGCTTATTCTCGACGCCGAGAACCTGTTGCGCAAAGCTGTCCGCTTCGAGCGGCTGAAGAGAGAAGGCAAGCTGGCCTATGCGAGCTGAGATGAACAAGATACGTGTGCTGGTCGTGGATGACTCGGCGGTCATGCGCAAGCTGATTTCAAATCTGCTGGCGCGCGACGACGAGATTGAAGTGATCGCCACCGCCATTGACGGCGACTTCGCGCTCGGCAAGATCGAGCAGGTGAAGCCGGATGTGGTGACGCTCGACATCGAGATGCCGCGCATGGATGGGCTGACGACGCTTGAGCGCATCGTCACAGAGCATCGCTTGCCGGTCGTCATGCTCAGCTCGTTTACCGAGCGCGGCGCAGAGGCGACGATGAAGGCGCTGGAGAAAGGCGCGGTTGATTTTGTCTGCAAGCCGAAAGTGGCGTCGCAGATTGCCGGACTTGCCGACGAACTGATATCGAAGGTCAAGGGCGCGGCGCGCAGCGAGGTGGCAACCCTCAACCTCGGCTTCAGCAGCGCCGAAAGCCACAAGGCAAAGCGGCAGGTCATGGCGACGCCGGGCCGTATCCAGCTTGTCGCCATCGGCGCTTCAAGCGGCGGGCCGCACGCCTTACGCTACCTGCTGCCGCGATTGCCGGCGAATTTCGCGGCGCCGGTTTTGATTGTTCAGCATCTGCCCGAAGCCTTTTCGGCGATGCTGGCGCGCTGGCTCGACGAGCTGTGCGCGCTTGAAGTTAAAGAGGCGACCGCAGGCGAGCTGGCCGTACCGGGCCGTGTCTACCTGGCACCGGCGCGGGCACATATGAAAGTGAGAAAGGTTACAGGCGGCGCGGAGATTCAACTGGAGTCGGGCGCGCCGGTAAATGGTCACATGCCTTCGGTGGATGTGTTGTTCAATTCGGTCGCCGAGAGTTTCGGGGCGGCGGCGACCGCGGTGATTCTGACCGGCATGGGCAGCGACGGCGCTAGCGGCCTCGGCGAGATTCGCAGCGCCGGCGGCTACACCATCGCGCAGGACGAAGCCAGTTGTGCGGTCTACGGCATGCCGCGCGTCGCTGTGCAGCGTGGCGGCGTTAAGCATGTGCTTACCCTCACAGACATCGCCCCTCATCTGATTTCGAGAATAGGACAGAGTGGTTACGTGGAGAAAAATCATGTTTGAGATGACCGGAGAGATGGCGCCGCAACGTGCGCCGCTCACTTGCCTCATTGTGGACGATTCGGCCTTCATGCGGTTTCACCTGAAGCGTTTGATGGACGCTTTCGATAACGTCGTGGCGCGCGAGGCGGCAAACGGCAACGAAGCGGTGACCGAGTATGCGCGCTTCAAGCCGGACATCGTGTTGATGGACATCGTCATGCCGGGGCTGGGCGGCATCGAAACCGTCAAGCAGATCTGCGAGCACGACCCATTGGCTCGCGTCATCATGATCAGCTCGCTCAGTTATCACGAGAAGGTCGAAGAGGCGCTGGCTGCCGGCGCCAAGTGCTTCGTCGCCAAGCCTGTGACAACCGAACAGTTGCGCCAGGCGATTGACCGCGCCTTCACCGCGGCGGCGTGAAGCGGTTTGATATAGCGCAAGCTAACGGCTTGCGCCACACGAAGGGTAAGACCATGCGACTCGAAGTTGTAAAAGCCTTCCGCGATTCGACCGGCGAGATGTTGCAGCAGATCGTCGGCCCTGTGGACGACGTGGCGGCTATGGCCATGCATCCGACGCCGCTTGCCGGGCGCGAGGTGACGACGGTAATCGCGCTCGACGGCGAGGCGCGCGGGCGCGTCACTCTTGATATGGACTCGGCAACCGCCATGCGCCTGGCCGGGCGTCTGCTCGACGAGTCGCCCGCAATGATGACGCCGCTGGCCGAGAGCGCCATCGCCGAGCTGGCTTCGATGATCATCGGCCATGCGATTTCGACTATCAACGATCAAGGGACGCGCGTGCGGATGGAGCCGCCGGTGATCGGCGACAGCGGACTGGCCCGCGCCGAGGTCTGCTTTGAAACGCTGACCTTTCCCGTGCAGACGCCGTTCGGCGAAGTGCGCGTCAATGTCATGATTCACGATCTCGATTGAGGAGGGTTATGAGCCAACGACCGGAAGACATTCTAAAAGTATTCTCGAAGAGCGAAGAGCTGCTGGACATGATTCAGCGGGGCCGCGCCTTCACCGAAGAGTTGATGAGCGAGAACGAGCGGCTGCGTTATCGCCTGGTGCAGATGGAAGCCGAGCGCGCCAGCGCCGAAGAGATTCACAAGCGCGAGGTCGAAAAGCTGCGGCTCGAAGCCGATCTTGCCCGGCAGCGGGCCGACTTTCTCGATGGCCGCTTCCACGAGATCGAGGAAGAGAATAAGGACTTCGCGCAACGCTATGTTGAGGTCGAAGAGCAGAACGAGAGCCTGGCAAATCTCTACGTCGCCAGCTACAACCTGCACTCGACGCTCGACCCGCAAGAAGTCATCGGCTGTATTACGGAGATTCTGTTGAACCTGATCGGTGCCGAAGAGTTCGCGCTCTACGTGCTGGACGAAGAGACCGGCGAACTGGCGCTGACCGGCTACGAGGGCGACTCGCTGACGATGCTGCACGCGGATCGAATGGCGATGGGCGAGGGCCTCGAAGGCATGGTGGCGGCAAGCGGCGAAGCCTTCTTCGCGCTCGACACCGGCGAGACCGGTGAAGTCTGCGCCTGCTTCCCGCTGAAGCTCAAAGAGCAGGTGGTCGGAGTGATCGCCATCTACAAGCTGCTGGCGCACAAGCGGCAGTTGACTGATCTAGATCACCACTTGCTTGAGCTGTTGGCCGGCCATGCGGCAACAGCAATCGTCAGCTCGAAGCTCTACGCGCAGACGGATCGCAAGCTGAAAACCTGGGAAGGTGTCATGAGCCTGCTTCGCGAAAGCTAAAGCGAAAGGTAAAGAAAGATGGAGAGAAAATCACTGCTCGTGGTTGACGATTCGGCAACCTTCAGACAACTGCTCTGCATGAGCCTGACGCGCCTGGAAGGCATCTCGCAGGGCGACATCACGCAGGCCTGTGATGGCGCCGACGCGCTCAACAAGATGCAATCCAAGGCGTTCGATCTCGTGCTAACCGATGTGATGATGCCGAACCTCAACGGCCTGGAACTGGTCGTGGCTGTGCGCTCAGAGTTACAGAGCCGCGTGCCGATTGTCATCATCAGCACCAAGGGCGAAGAGGCGTTCGTCGAACAGGGAATGAAGAACGGCGCCAACTGTTATTTACTAAAGCCGATCTCGTTGCCGCGATTGCGGGAGGTTGTGAGCGGACTGCTGGCCATGTGAGAGGCGACTATGCACTTGAACGGCGACCTGAGCGATTTTGCGCTCGCCGACATCTTGCAAATCCTCAGTCTCGGCAGAAAGACGGGGACGCTGCTGGTCGAAAACGGCAGCCTCAAGGGACGCATTGTCATTGAGGCGGGCCGCATCACCGGCGCGGAGGCGGAGCCCGGCGGTGGCCTCGCCGATAGCCTGCTGCATCGCGGCAAGCTCAATGCCGACACGCTGGCGCTGCTGCGCCGCATCGGTGAGAGCTGCGCCGCCTGGAGCTTGCCGAGCCTGCTGCTCGAAAGCGGACTGTTGAGCATCGGCGAGCTTCAGGAAGCCGCCAGCCTGCACATTTTATCGCTGGTGGCGCGGCTGATCGAGATCGGCAAAGGCAGCTTTCGCCTGCTGCTCAATGAGACGACATTGACCGATGACCGCGACAATGTGCGGCTCGCTGATGGGCTGGACATTAGCGAGGTCTTGCTGCAATCGGCGACCCGGCGCGATGAGGCGCAGCGGCGGCCCGAACCGATGCCGTCGCGTCGCGCCAGCGCCGCCGTCGAGCCGGCGCGGACGCCGACGAACGGCGCAACCAGCCCCGCGGCGAGCCGCGCGGTTAACGGCAATGGAAATGGAGCGGCAGAAAAGAACGGCAACGGGCACCCAGGCCCCGAACGCTTTTACGCGCTGCTGGCAGAGTTGAGCGCCAACTCGGCGCTGATGGAGATCAGCTTGCTGGTGATGCGCTACGCCAGCGAGCAGGCGTCACGCGGCATACTGTTCGGGCTTCACGAAGGCGCGCTGCATGGCATCGGCCAGTTCGGCGTTGACCGCTTCGTGCATAGCCATAACGTGGATGGCTTGATTCGCGGCATTCGCTTGCCGCTCACCGGTGACGCGCTGGTGGCACATGTGGCACGCGAGCGCAGCCCAATGGTCGGGCCGCTGGAGCCGAGTTACTGGAACGCCGAAATGCTTGGAGCCATCGGCGGCGGCCACGATGGCTTGCAGGCGCTGGCGGTGCCGCTGCTCAGGGATGGCCAAGTGATCTACGTCATCTATGCCGACAACTTCGGCACCAGCGAGCCACTGATGCCGCTTGACGAATTGGTCGCATTGACCAGCGTGTCGACTCTCGCGCTCGACAAGACGCTGTTACACCAGGTCGGCGCCGGTGCTAACTAAAGCCAATTAATCCACACCCCTTCCGGCCTTACTTTCAACACACGAATCCCCAGGAACTTCTCTACAACACCTCGCGTACATTCCAACAAGTTGGAGGCGGATAGAGCCACTAGAGATCAGAAGAAGGGATACCGAACAATTATGCTGCAAGATTTGCGCTATAGCCTGCGCATGCTGGGGAAGACGCCTGCCTTCACGCTGGTCGCCGTGCTGTCGTTAGCCATCGGCATCGGCGCAAATACGACCGTGTTCAGCATCGTCAACGCACTGCTGCTGCGCCCGCTGCCGGGCCTGCAAGAGCCATCGCGCCTGGTTGACCTGCACGCTACTTCGCCGCACGGCCAGTACGGCACCTTCTCTTATCCGGACTATGAGTATTACCGCGATCATACAGACCAGTTTGAAGGCATCGCCGCTTACACCATGCTCGAAGCTTATCTGAACACCGGCGACCAGCCCGAGCATACGTTTGGCAATCTGGTTTCGGGCAATTACTTTGATGTGCTAGGCGCGCGTCCGGCGCTTGGGCGCTTCTTCACGCCTGAAGAAGGGCAGACGCCGGACACTCATCCGGTCGTCGTCATCAGCTACAGCTTATGGCAGCGGCGCTTCTCAGGCGAGCCGCAGGCGATCGGTCGCGCCATGACGGTGAACAACCATTCTTACACCATCATTGGCATCGCTCAGAAAAACTTCAGAGGCACACTGGTCGGCGTCAGCCCAGAGCTTTGGGTGCCGGTAACAATGCGCAAGGAGGCCACGCCCGGCGAGCTGATGACGCGCAATTCGCGCTGGCTGCAAGCGTTCGGGCGGCTGCGTCCGGGCGTCTCGCTTGATCAGGCGCAGGCCGAGCTTGTGACCCTTGCCAGCCAGTTGCAGCAAGCCTACCCCGACACCAACCGTGATCTTGGCGTGCGGCTGCAACCGGCGAGCGCCGTGCCGGGGGCAGTGCGCGGCGCGGTCGTCGGCTTCATGGGCATTCTGATGATGATCGTCGGACTGGTGCTGTTGATCGCTTGCGCCAATGTTGCGGCGATGTTTTTGACGCGCACGACAGCGCGGCGCAGAGAAGTCGCCATCCGTCTGGCGATAGGCGCGACGCGAGGACGCATCATCCGTCAGGTGATGATCGAAAGCCTGCTGCTGTTTCTCTGCGGCGGTGTGGCGGGTACGCTGATGGCGGTGTCGGCAACCAAACTGCTGGCGGCGGTCAAGCTGCCGTTTGATATGCCCATCTTCATCGATCTCGGATTAGACTGGCGCGTGCTTGGCTTCACGCTCATCGCTTCGCTCGCGACAGGATTGCTGTTCGGGCTGTCGCTGGCGCTGCAAGCCTCAAAGCCCGACGTGCTGCCGGCGCTCAAGAGTGACACGCCGGGCGGCGGCGCGCACCGCTCACGGACGCGCAATATGTTTGTTGTCGCGCAGGTCGCGATTTCGCTGGTGCTGTTGATCGTCGGCGGCCTCTTTATGCGCAGCCTGATGAACGCCGCGCACATCGATCCGGGCTTCAACCCCGACGGCGTGCAAACGGTCGGCTACAACCTGCGCATTCAAGATTATGACGAAGCGCAGGGCCGCGCGTTTTATCGCCAGCTCATCGAGCAGGTCGAGGCGACACCGGGCGTGCGCTCGGCGAGTCTCGCGCAATTCGTACCGCTCAGCGGCAACGTGATGACCTGGGGAATTCAAATCGAAGGCGTCGAGCCGCCGGGGCTCGACCGCACCCCGGTTGATTGCAACGTCGTCGACGCGCGCTATTTTGAAACCCTCGAAGTGCCGTTACAGCGTGGGCGCTCGTTCAGCGACGAGGACAAACAGGGCGCGCCGCGAGTCGCCGTCGTCAATGAAGCCTTCGTGCGTCGCTTCTTTCCCAACGCGGACGCCATCGGCAAGCGCTTCACGCTGGACAAAGACCCGATTGCGATTGTCGGCGTCGCCCGCGATGGCAAGTACGAAACACTCGGCGAAGCGCCGACGCCTTACTTTTACGTGCCTTTCGCGCAGTCGTATTCGGCCAATATGACGCTGCACGTTCGCGCCGCGCCGAATGATGCGGCAACCGTAGTCGCTGCGGTTCGGCAGGCGACAGAACGACTCGACAAGAACCTGCCGCTGCTGAGCGTGATGCCGATGAGCGAGCAGATAGCCTTCTCTTTAGTCCCGCTGCGGCTGGCCTCGGGCATCGTCAGCGTGCTGGGCATGGTCGGTTTGGCGCTGGCAGGGATAGGTATCTTCGGCGTCGTCAGCTATTCGGTGGCGCAGCGAACGCGCGAGCTTGGCATCCGCATGGCGTTAGGCGCCAGCCGCCGCGACGTGCTGTACCTGGTGCTGGCTCAGGGCTGGAAGCTGGCATTGATCGGCGTCGCAATCGGCTTAGCCTTGTCATTCGCCTTAACACGCGCGTTGACGAGCCTGCTCTATGGCGTCAGCGCCAGCGACCCGCCGGTGTTTGCGGCCATGGCGCTCGTCTTATCCACGGTCGCGCTGCTGGCCAGTTATCTGCCGGCGCGGCGCGCCACGCGAGTTGATCCGATGATCGCCCTCCGTTACGAATAAGCGACGCGGAGACACGGCGACGCGGCGACGCGGTGAAAGAAGGAACGGCAATCTGTCTCCGTGTCCTTCCCTCGCCGTGTCCCCGCGTCCCCGTGTCCCCGCGTCGCCGCTATGCGCGCTAGCAATTTCCCGCCCTTCGATAAAAAATAGATTCATGGAATTGATCAAGTACCCGAACCTCATCCTGTTCAAAAAGTCGGCGCCGGTTGAGATCACTAAAGAGGTCAGGGATTTTGTGGACGAGATGTTTGCCTTCATGAAGGACGAGCTAACGTGGGGCGAGCCTGTCGGCCTGGCAGCGCCGCAGGTCGGCCACAACGTGCGCATCTTCATCGCTTTGAAACAGGTCTACATCAACCCGGAGCTGACGCCTGTGGAAGAAGCCGGCACCACCGTCTACGAAGAAGGCTGTTACAGTTTGGAGAATGAACGCTACGACTATAAGGTACGGCGCTATAACGAAATCCTGCTGCGCTGGCAAAACCGCAAAGGCAAGTGGCGGCAGGAGCGCATCAAGGGCTTTCGCGCTCAGGTCATCCAGCACGAGTACGATCACCTGGAAGGCCGCCTCTGCTCCGGCGAATCTGTTTAGCACTTTTCTGTCCGTTGTAGATCATCACGGCGCATTGACACCTTGTCTGGCGTGCCTGCGGACGTTACGGTTTGAGTATGGCGTCCCCGCACCGTTCACCACAGAAAAAGCAGCCGAGCTGGCGCGAGCGCATCGCGGCGCTGCGTTATGTGCCGCCGCTCGTGCGATTGGTTTGGCAGACGCATCGCGGCTTTACCTCGGTGATGGTTGTGCTCAGACTGCTGCGCGCCTTCATCCCTGTAGCGACGCTGTGGATCGGCAAGCTGATCATTGATGCAGTCATCGCCATGCGCGACGGGCAGTCAAGCTTCAGACGGCTGTGGCAGTTGGTGGGGCTCGAAATCCTCATCGTGCTTGGCGGCGAGATGCTGGCGCGCGCGTCATCACTGGTTGAGAGCCTGCTTGGTGACCTCTTCTCGAACCTGACGAGCGTGCGCTTGATGGAACACGCGGCGGCGCTCGATCTCTATCACTTCGAAGACCCGACCTTCTATGATCAACTGGAACGCGCGCGGCGGCAGACGACCGGTAGAATCGGCCTGCTGATGCAGCTCATTCAAATGGGGCAAGACACCATCACCCTCATCAGCCTGGGCGGCGCGCTGCTGGTCTACAGCCCGTGGCTGCTGCTGTTGCTGGCGCTCGCCGTGGTGCCGAGCTTTCTCGGCGAAACGCATTTTGCCTCGCTGGAGTATTCGTTACTTTTTCGCTGGACGCCGGAGCGCCGCCAGTTGGATTATCTGCGCTACATTGGCGCGAGCGACGTCACCGCGAAAGAGGTGCAGATGTTCGGCCTGGCGCCGTGGCTGATCGGGCGCTTCCGCGCTTTATCAGAGAAGTTTTACGAAGAGAACAAGCGGCTCTCCGTGCGCAAGGCGTTCATCTCGACTTTGCTCTCTATCGTCGGCACCGCCGGCTACTATGGCGCCTATGCGATCATCCTGGTGCGTGCCGTGCTGGGGACGATCACCATCGGCTCGCTGACCTTTCTCGCCGGCTCGTTTGCCCGTAGCCGCGACCTGATTCAACGCCTGCTGATGGGGGCAAGCGACATCACGCAGCAGGCGCTTTACCTGAAAGACCTCTTCGATTTCTTCGAGATGCGCCCGACCATCACTTCGCCTGCCGAGGCCGTCCCTGTGCCTGAGCCGATTCGCGAAGGCTTCGTCTTTGAAAACGTCGGCTTTCAATATCCGGGCAGCGACCGCTGGGCGGTGCGCAATGTCAGCTTTCGTTTGCCGCCGGGCGAGCGCGTCGCCTTCGTCGGCGAAAATGGCGCCGGCAAGACGACGCTGACGAAATTGCTGGCGCGGCTCTACGACCCGTCCGAAGGGCGAATACTGCTCGATGGCCGCGACCTGCGCGAATACGACCTGGCGTCGCTGCGGCGGGCCATCGGCGTCATCTTTCAAGACTTCGTGCGCTACGCCATGCGCTTCGACGAAAACATCGGCGTCGGCGAAATCGACAAGGTGCGCGCCTATCTCGATACGGTGGCGAATGAGTCAGGCAACGGCGATCACGCCGCTGAATTACCGGCGACAGGCAACGGCAAGCCGAGCCATCTTACAAAAGAAGTCGAAGCGACTGTACCGACAACTGAAACGGTTGAACCGACCGCTGAAGGCGAAAATGTGCCGGCGCCGATCACCGCAGCGGCAGACAAGTCGCTCGCCTCAACCTTGCTTGGACGCTTCACAGGCGGCTACCGGCAGATGCTCGGACGGAGATTCGAAGGCGGCGTAGACCTGTCGGGCGGCGAATGGCAGAAGGTAGCGCTCGGGCGCGCTTATATGCGCGACGCGCAGGTGCTGATCCTCGACGAGCCGACCGCCGCGCTCGATGCCCGCGCCGAGTACGAAGTCTTTAAGCGCTTCTCTGAGCTTGTGGCCGGGCGCATGGCGGTAATCATCTCGCACCGCTTCTCGACCGTGCGTATGGCCGACCGCATCGTCGTGCTGACCGAGGGACGTGTCGTCGAAGATGGCACCCACGAAGAGCTACTGGCGCGTCGCGGCCTCTACGCCGAGCTATTCACCCTCCAGGCCGTAGGCTACCGCTAAGTCCTTTACTTGTCTCACCGCGACGTTTCATCCATAGGACAAGGCGAAAAATGTGTCT
>JBJMGU010000024.1:0-6823 GCA_045807765.1 Blastocatellia bacterium | reverse complement strand
GGATGGTCGAAGCCGCCGTCGGATTGCTCGGCCCTTTCGCCAAGCATCTCGCTTTTCTCGCCTGCGTCGTTGTCTATTTAATTGCGCTGACCGCCGCCGGTTTTGCTTTCTTTCAACTCCTGCCATCGCCGCGCACCGCCATTGCGCGTCGTGCCGCGCTCGGCGGCTTTGCAGCGGTTGTTTATCTGCTCACCTTGCTCGTCATCATCCCGATTCTCGGTGGTGGGATTGCTGGTCAATACCTGCGGCAGGGGCCGCTGGCAACATCGGTGACGCTATTGCTAACCCATGCGGTCTACGCCGCGTCCTTGATCCTCGCGGCGCGCGCTTACCTCGATGGTGATAGAGCCGTGGTTGCGCAAAGCAAGCTGCTCAGTCGTCGACGAGTCGTGCGCGGCATCGGTTATGCCGGGCTGGCCGTCGGGGTTTATGATATTGGGAAGTCGCTCCTTGGTTCCTGGCTCAACAGCGGTGCAGGCCGCGTGCGCGGCGGAACGGGTGAGTTTCCCTCCATCGAAAACCTCGCGCTTGAGATAACGCCGACTCCGGACTTTTATGTTGTTTCAAAGAACGCCTTCGATCCTGAAGTAGACGCTACGCGATGGCGGCTTGTGATCAGTGGTCTCATCGAGACGACGATGATCCTGACTTACGATGACATTAAAGCGCTTCCCGCGGTCGAGCAGTACGCGACCCTCTGCTGCATCAGCAACGAGGTCGGCGGCGATTTGGTCGGCAATGCGCGGTGGCGCGGCGTGCGATTAAAAGAGTTGCTGCAAAAAGCGGGTTTGAAGCCCGGCGTCGTCGACATCGCCCTACGCGCCAGTGATGATTATCTCGACTCGATACCGCTTGATCGTGCCATGCAAGAAGGCACGTTGTTGGTTTACGAGATGAATGGCCAGCCCTTGACCCCGGCGCACGGCTACCCGCTGCGTTTGCTGGTGCCGGGCATCTATGGAATGAAGAACGTCAAGTGGATCACTCGACTCGAAGCGATTGATTATGATCTGAAAGGTTACTGGCAGCGGCGCGGCTGGGACGACCGCGCCGAATATAAAACCATGTCGCGCATTGACGCGCCCGCTCGGACAGTCAAAGGCGAAACGAGCATCGCCGGCATCGCCTTTGCCGGTGACCGCGGCATCAGCAAAATCGAAGTCTCGACCGACGGCGGCGCGACCTGGGAGCCGGTCGAAATCAAAGCCGCTTTGTCGTCTTTTTCCTGGGTTTTGTGGCAAAAACGATGGACGCCGCAATCGGGCAAGCACCGCTTGGTGGTTCGCGCCACGGACGGGCGCGGCAACTTGCAAACCTCGCAATACGCGCCGCCGGAGCCCTCCGGCTCTTCGGGCTACGACGCGAAGACCGTCGCCAGCGAATAGATGATCAGGCTGACATCAACCAACGATCTCGAAGAGCGCATCGAGCGGACGGTGATGGAACACGCGCGGCGCGTTCTCAAGCACTTCCTCAAGCGTCGTCACACCGTGCAAGGCTTTAACCATTCCATCTTCTTGCATCGTACAGAGCGCACACATGTCGAGGCTGATCTGACGAATCTCTTGCATCGTCCGCTTCAACAGAATCGCGTCGCGGATGTCGGCATTCGGCACCAACAACTCATAGATGCCGAGCCGCCCGCGATAGCCTGTAAAGTTACAGGCTGAGCAGCCTTTGCCGCGCATCAGCTCGAACCCTTTCATTTGCTCGCGCCGCAAACCGAAGCGCCGCAGCACACGATCTTCCGGCTCATAACGCATTCGACATTGCGCGCAAACCTTCCGCACCAGCCGTTGCGCCAGGATCGCGGCGATGGTCGAAGCGATCAGCGAAGTCTCAATCTCCATGTTGATCAAACGGACGAGCGCGCCAACCGAGTCTTCCGTGTGGAACGTCGCAAACACCTTATGCCCGGTGAGCGCCGACTGCACTGCAACATCTGCCGAGAAGCGGTCGCGGATTTCGCCAATCACAATAATATCCGGGTCCTGGCGCACGATGGAGCGCAGCGTTTCGTTAAAGGTCAGGCCAATCTTCTCGTTTATCGAACATTGCGAGATGCCGTCAATGACATACTCAACAGGGTCCTCACAGGTGATAATCTTCACGGTTGGATCGTTGCAGTGATCGATTGAGCTGTAGAGCGTCGTCGTCTTCCCGGAACCGGTTGGCCCGGTGATCAAGGTGATGCCTGAAGGCGATGCCAGTACGTCTTCGCTGTAGAGGCGCAGAATGTTCGGCGCGAACCCCAGCTCAAGCAAGCTGATGAGCGAGGCTTTGTTGAGGATTCTCAAGACGACATTTTCACCGAATACCGTGGCGTAGAAAGAGACGCGAATATCGATCTCCTGCTTTTCGGTCTTAACGAAGATGCGACCATCCTGATGCTTGCGGCGCTCGGCTACATCAGCGTCGGCGAGAATCTTAATGCGCGAGATGATGCGCGGCGTGTAATCCCGTGGGAAATCCATCTTGTGAACCAGCACGCCGTCAATGCGGTAGCGCACGCGAAGCTTGTTGGCCATCGGTTCAAGGTGAACGTCGGATGCGCCTTCGTCAATGGCTGATCGGATCAGTTGATCCACCATCTGCACGACGCGGTCGTCGTTGGTCTGCGGCTGGGTCTCAAGTGTGTGGTACTTGACCTTGTGGTAATCGCCGATGCCGGCATCTTTGCCCTGCAACAACGCTTCGAGCAGGTCAAGCGTTTTCAGAATGACGATGCTGGTCGCAAGGTGCAGCTTGACGCGGGTGTTGAAGGTACGCGTGACCTCTTCAATAAAAGGTGTTGCTGTGGGGTCGCTGACCAGCAAGTGAATAAAGCCTTCGCTGATGCAGATGGGCAGGCCGACCTGGCGGCGCAGGTATTTATGCGACATTCGCCGTACCATCTCAATGTCGATCTGGCTGATGTCAGGCTCTAACAGCGGCAGGGCGAATTTTTCGCCGAGCGCCTCGACGAGATGGCGCTCTTCGATGAGGCCCATTTCGATTAGGATTTCGCCTAATCGTTTGCCTTTCGGGTTGCTCTTGCGCTGGACTTCGCGCGCCGCCATCACGTCTTGTTGGGTGACCAGTCGCCGAGCCATGAGAATGTCGCCGATGCTCAGGCTACTGCGGTGGCGGCGAATGAAATCATCCAGGCGGGTCTCACTCACCCAGTTCATTTCAAGCAGCACGTCGCTTAAGGACTTCTGCCCGGACAGTTGTTCCTGGATGCGCCGCGCCCGCGAGAGTTGATCCTCGGTAACCAACCCTTCGTTGATCAGTGCAGATTCGATGCCGTTATCGAGTGAGAATTGAAGCATACCGATTTTGGATTTCCGATTTTGGATTTTGGATTCACACGCGGCCATCTGCGTCAGCGAATCCGAGTCCAACAACAAACAGGAGCGCAATGGGGACAGGTGGGGCAGGATTCTAAATTTTGGCAGGGGCTATGTCCGGCAATCTAAAATCGCCGGCGCGAAGCGCCAAGCCATGAAAATCTAAAATCCAAAATTGAAATGTACGCGGTGAAATGATAAATGATGGGCTGCAATAAATCAGCAGTAATCTTCGAGGTGATTTTGAAAGCGATTCTTTTTGCGGTTCTCTTCAGCTTGACGGCGCCAGCTATGGTCATGCAAAAGAACGAACGACCCCGCGCCCGTGACGTTGGCCTGCGCATCGGTGTCTTACCGACGGGGCCGCTCAACGCCATAACCGACGTCGCCGGCGTTATGGTCGGACAAACGACAGTCAGCCGCGGGAATAACATCCGCACTGGCGTCACCGCGATTCTGCCGCACGGCGGGAACCTCTTCCGCGAAAAGGTTCCGGGCGCAGTCTTCATCGGCAACGCTTTTGGCAAGCTTGCGGGCTCGACACAGGTGAACGAGCTTGGCGAAATCGAAACGCCCATTCTGCTGACATCAACCTTGAACGTGCCGCGCGTTGCCGACGCGGTCATCGATTACATGCTGGCGCTGCCGGGCAACGAAGATGTGCAATCAATCAACCCGCTGGTGGGCGAAACCAATGATGGGTACTTGAACGACATTCGCTCTCGCCCGGTGACGCGCGATGATGTGCTGAGCGCGATCAAGAATGCGAAGGGTGGCGCCGTTGACGAAGGCGCAGTCGGCTCCGGCACAGGAACGGTGGCGTTTGGATGGAAAGGCGGCATCGGCACCGCTTCGCGGCGGGTGCCTGCACCGCTCGGCGGTTACACCGTCGGCGTGCTGGTGCAGTCGAACTTTGGCGGTGTACTGACGATTGGCGGGGCTCCTGTGGGGCGCGAACTGGGCCGCTATTATCTCAAAGACCAGCTCGAAGGCCCGTCCAATAATAAGCGGCTTGCCTCTGATGCGCAGGTTTCGGCGGATAAAGCCGATGGCTCGATAATGATTGTCATTGCGACTGACGCCCCTATAGATCATCGCAATCTGCAACGGCTGGCCGCGCGTTCGATGATGGGTGTGGCACGTACGGGCTCGTCCGCATCAAACGGCAGCGGCGATTACGCCATTGCTTTTTCGGTCGCGCCCGAACTGCGCGTCAAAGCGATAACCGGCTCGCTGCGCGACCAGAGATTGCTCTCCAACGACGCGCTCTCGCCGCTTTTTGAAGCGGTTATCGAAGCCACAGAGGAAGCCATCATCAACTCGCTGTTTCGCGCCACGACGACAAGCGGGCGCGACCACACGGTTGAGGCTCTGCCGATTGATCGCACCATCGAAGTACTTCGGCGATACAACCTCATCCGTTGATTGGTTCAGCTTGCGCCGGTCGAAATTGTGCTTCGAGGCTCCGAACGTGGTATAAACAATTCGTCTCAGGAAAGGAACCCTATGCCCGCTTCACGTCCGCATCTAAACCGTCGCCAGGCGCTTTACAGGCAGGCGGCGCTTATCAGCCTTCTGCTCGGCAGCTTTTTATTCAACTTGCCAACGACGAATGCCTTCAGGCCGCAGGCGCAAACCACGCCAGCGCCGCTGGAGACTGGCAAGTTTCGTCTCCATAAATTTCAACAGGCGATTGGTGAAGAAAGCTATGAAGTGACCCGCGACGGCGATGCGCTGGTGACCAAAAGCGAGTTCAAGTTCACGGATCGTGGCTCACCCGTCCCGCTTCAGGCAACGCTGCGCACGCGGCAAGACCTGACGCCGCTGGTCTTCGAAATCAAAGGTAAGACTTCGCGACTCTCTGACATTGACACGACGGTCGAAGTGACGGGCAACACGGCGAAGATCCGCGAAGGCAATCAGACGCGCGAAGCGCAGGTGGCCGGTCACTTCTTCACGATTAGCGGCTACGCGCCGGTCGCTGTGCAGATGATGATGGTGCGTTACTGGGCGACCACCGGCGGCAAAGGCGCGCTCAAGACACTGCCGGGCGGTGAGGTAGCGATTCAATTTCGCGGCAAGGATACCATTGAAGCTGACGGCAAGCGCGTTGAGCTGGATCGTTACAGCGTCGGCGGCGTCATCTGGGGCCGCGAATCATTGTGGTTCGATGCTTCCAGAAACCTGATTGCCACCGTTTGTGTTGATGCCGAGTTCGATCACTTCGAGGCGATCCGCGAAGGCTATGAGGCCGCGCTGCCGGTCTTCGTCAAGAAAGCCGCTGAAGATGGTATGGCGGGGCTCTCGACCCTGTCCACACGCTTTGGCCTGAAGCGCAAGGGCGGTTTCGCCTTCACCGGCGCGACGCTGATTGATGGCACAGGAGCGGCTCCTGTAGCCGATTCCGTGGTGGTCGTCGAAGGCGAGCGCATCATCGCTGCCGGACCGCGTGACAAAGTCAAGATACCGCCGAAGGCGACGGTCATCGATGTGCGGGGCAAGACGATGCTGCCCGGTCTATGGGATATGCACGCGCATTACGAGCAGGTCGAGTGGGGGCCGATCTATCTGGCGGCGGGCGTGACGACAGTGCGCGATGTCGGCAACGAGTTTGAGTTCATCACCGCCGTGCGCGACGCCCTTTACTGGGGCCGTGGGTTCGGGCCGCGAATGTTGCTTGCGGGCATCGTGGACGGCGACAGCCGCTCGGCGCTTGGTGTCATTCGTGTGAATACGCCCGAACAGGCACGCGAGGTAGTGACCCGCTATAAGAACGCGCGCTTCAATCAGATTAAGATTTATAGCTCGATAAAGCTTGACGTTTTGAAAGCCATTTGTGATGAAGCCCACAGGCAAGGCATGACGGTCACCGGCCATGTGCCAAACGGCATAAATGCCGTGCAGGCTGTTGAAGCTGGCATGGATCAGATCAATCACATCCAATACCTGACGCCTGTGCTGCGAGCCAAAGACCAGAAGCCGGGAACGCCGATTAACTTCGATTTGCCGGAGGCGCAAAAGACGCTACAATTTTTCAAGGATCATCACACGGTTGTAGACCCGACGATGGCATTGATGGAGTTAATTCTCCACCCCGCGAATGTTCCGGTGGCGACCTTTGAGCCGGGCATCGCCCGTGTGGCCCCAGAACTGGCCGGGCCGCTCAACAACACGGGACAGCCGCCTGCGGCTGCCGAGCAGGCAAAGGCGACTTACGAGATGTGGCTTGCGACCATCGGCGCACTGCACCGCGCAGGTATTCCAATCATCGCCGGCACAGACCAGTCCGTCCCCGGCCATAGCTTGCACCGCGAGATCGAGCTTTATGTTAAAGCCGGCTTCACGCCGATGGAAGCGATTCAGGCCGCAACCATTGTTCCGGCGCGTCTGATGAAGCTGGACAATGACGTTGGCACCATCGAAGCCGGCAAGCGCGCCGACATGATTCTTATTGAAGGCGACCCGCTGAAATCCATCAGCAACATTCGCAACGT
>JBJMGU010000023.1:0-13950 GCA_045807765.1 Blastocatellia bacterium | reverse complement strand
TGGTCTTTCATGATGATCAGCTCGCGCATATCCCACAGCACCGCGCTCCACAGCTCGCCGATGTCGTGGACTTCGAAGGGAATCGCACCGGCGTTGATGTCAGGCGCCGAGCCGTCGCGCAGTCGCATCGCTGTGCCGTTGAGCGAGCCATACGACCAGCGGTAGTTGGTCACAGGCAAACGGCGGATGCCCGAATCGAACGTGCCGGTGACGTATTCGCCTTCGCAGTCGTCATCGGTGATCGAGCTGGCGTTGTAATCCGACCAGCCTTCGCCCTGGCCGCCTGATTCGCCGACCAGCGCGAAGCCGAGGCCGCCTGAGCCGCCTTTGGCAATCGAGCGGTTCGAGACGCCGTGATAATGCTCGTGGGCGACAACGTCGAAATCCAGATCGCCATCCGAGCGGCGGAACGAGCCAGAGGTGAACAGGTACATCTGCATGCGCGGATAAGCGCCATCGTCGGGCGTGCCGAAGTTGGCGTTGTCTGTGCCCGAGCCATCCTGCACCTGCGCGCTGATGGCGTCGTTGCCGGCGCCGCCGCGACCGAAGTTATCCTGCTGGAAGTTCCACAGCCCTTCGGTGAAACCGACGCTGTAGAGATAATCGTGAATCAGGTTGTTGTAGTAGAACAGCGTCACCGCGCCGGGATAAACGTCGGCGTCGGCGCTCGCCGGAAAGAACGGCGTGCCGCCGGCATCGCTGCCCGCGAATTCGTAGCTGTTGGTGTAGTCGAAGTAGGGCGCGATGAACTGGCGATTCGGGCTGTAGCCGCGAATGCCCTGCGTCGCTTCGTCATCGTCGGCGCGGTCGTCTGCGGTCAGCACGTTGTTGCCTTCGGTGTAGTTCGATTGGATGACCGATGAGAGCAAGCGACCGTCGGCGAGCCGCACGCTTGACGCCAGCGGCGTCAGCGTCGCCGAGTAGGGCTGGCTCTTGTCGGCTGCGGGAGAGTTGGCGGCAAGGTTACGGCTCTGCGCTTCCGGCGTCATCGTGTAACCGAAAGCGCGAGTCGCCGCGCGGTTGCTGTTGCCGTTAGCGATCTCTGCGCCGCCGCTGTCGGTCGGCAGGTAGAACCAGCCGAAGGGCGATTCTGCCGATGGACTGGTGGCGTCGGGCAGACCGCGCGTCACCTGGCCGAAGCCGAGCGAGTAGATCAGCGGATTGGCATTGCGCGCATAAACCAGGCTCTGGCGGAAGCCGCGCCCGCTGCCCGAAACGGTCGAATCCGGCGCGTAGGTCGGCGTTGCGCCCGGCGTCGTCGCGGCTCCAAATTCACCGGCTCCCGACAGCGTTGTCGGCATGCCGTCGAAGACTTTGCCTTGCGCCGTGCCGTTCGGGTTCATGGCTTCGACGCGATCCTGTACGTCGGGTCGGAAGGTCGGAAGGCGACCGGCGCCCTGGCCACCGCCGCGCGGCCCGTTGAACGAGGTCAGGCTGATGCGCCGCAGCACCTGGCCGGTCTGCGCGTCAACGACGTTCTCCCACATGATGCCGTTGTACTGTGGCGTCGTCAGCACGAAGCGATAGGCGAGCCGCCCTGTATCGCCGAGCGGAAAGACCATGCGGGTGACAACGATCTCGTCTGTGAAGACGCCGCCGCCGCTGAAGGCCGGCGCTTGCACGAACTCGGGCTTGAGGTTGCCGTAAGTCGTCAGCACCTGGCGGCTGCCGGTCGCTTGTGGCGCGAAGTTGTTGACGCCGAGCGCCGAGGCTGCCGAGGTGATGGCTTGCTCGGGCGCGAGCGTCGCGGCGTTGGTGATCTTCATTTGCGGGAAGCTTTCGCCGCCGACGCTGATGATCTGCCCCAGACGGTTGACGTTGACCAGCACTTCGCCGTGATAGACCGGCAGCCCGGCGGCGCGCTGCTCAAAGAGCATGATGGTTGTGCCCAGATCGGGGACATAACCGCGGCTCTTGAGGCGGAGGTTGCTCAGGTCTTCATCGCTGAAGCGGAACAGCTCGCGGTTGCGGTTGATGAAGTCGCGGGCAATCGTTTCGGGCTGATTGGCGCTCTGCGGCGACAGGTAAGACGAATAGCTGAACATGAAACGCGGCGTTGCCGTCAGCCCGTTATAGCGCACCTGCACGCTGTTGCCGGCGGTCGATTGCAGCGCCGTCAGCGCCTTGACCTGCGCCAGCGTCGGCTGGTGCAGCACCGTGCCTTTGGGGACGCCCACGGGGCCGCGCACGTCGAATTCGGCGGGCCGCGTCGATTGGGCAGACGACTTGAATAAGAAATTCGCCGAAGCCAGCGCGACAAGCAAGCACAGGCCGAGCAGGAATGATCGCGTGTATCTTTTCATTGTCTTTATCTCCTTCGCATGGAGCGCCGCACGCGTGCGGCGCTCCATGCTTTTCTCCTTACTCAGTGAAGCACCTGCACGGTGACCGTGCGCGTGATCGGGTTGACCGTGAAGCGCACCAGATTGGTGACGGTTCCGGTGCCCGGCAACAGGTTGCTGCCGCCCGATGACGAGCCGCCCGACGCTTTGGGCACGAGCAGCGATTGCGTGCTGACGATCTGGAAGTCAGAGGCGACGCCCGCCCAGCCGATGACGCGATAGATGTACTGCGCGTTTGGCTGAATGGCTGCCGTGACCGTCTCCTGCGGCGTCCCGCTGGCCGAAGACGAGAGGATGCGGCCCGATGAATCGAGCAGCTCAAGGTCGAGATCAACCGCGAGCGTCGAGTTCATGTTACCGACCACGGCATAAGCGCCATCCTTCGAGGTGAACGGCACGTCGACGTAATCCAGACCGCTGGCGGCCACAAGCCCTGTGTCGCCCACCGGCACGATGCCGCTCAGAGTCTCGGTGAACTGCCCGACGTCGTAGCGCGAGAAGTCAATGCCCGGTTCCGGCTGGTAACGCGTCGCAAGCGCCGGATCAACCTGAACGCGCGCTTTGATCACCGCGTCGAAGGTGAACAACTGCGCCATCGGGTCGCTGAAGGAGAAGTGGCGGGCGCTCGATGTCTGCCCGGTCTGAAGAAGCTGGTGATAGTAGAAGCTCGCCGGATCGGTTGCCGTGCCCTTGCCACCGTTGTCGGCGTTGGCTACGGTGACGCCGTTCGAGACGGCGACGATGCGGAATTCGACCGGCGTGTAGATGGTGCCGTCATAGCTGCCGGCGCCGAGGTTCTTGATCGTCTGGTCAAAGTCGAACTTGCCATTGGCGAATACGACGTTGGCAATCGTCGTCTGGATGCGGTTGGTCACATCGGTCACTGCCGAAGCCGCGCTCGCCGCCGCGCTGTTGTCAGACACGCCGAGCTGGCGGTTCGGGTTGATGCTCAAAGCGCGCACGACGTATTCCGAGTTGATCGGATTGGCCAGACCGCGCGCCACGAACGCGCCTTCGATCTTGCCGCGATCAACGTAGCTGGTCTGCGATGCCGGCACGTATTCGAGGTGCAGGTAGCCGTCGGTGCCGCCGTCGCCGTCAATGTATTCGCGGCCCGGAACCGGCGGGTTCTGGCGCTGATTCTCACGGCCTATCTCGCGCTTCAAAATCTCGTAAGCGAAAGCGCCGGCAACCGGCTGCCAACCGACGCGCGCCGATGACGGCGAGGCCGGAACGACGCTGATGCCTGCGGGCGCGCCCGGCTTGCCTTGCGAGCCTGTGAAGCTCGACACCCGCGTCGAGATGACTTGCTGGCCGCCAACCACGCCTTCGGCGTTGAAGCCCATCTCACGCGCGGCGTAAACCTGCTCGATTAAAGCGCGGTGAATACCCGGCGAGTCGGGGTCGAGTGGGTCAGACGAATAGAGCATCGAGTCGGCGATGATCATCGCATCGCGGGCGCGCACGAAGGTGTCGGGGCTGAAGGTGCCGAGCACGTAGATCGAGCCGAGGAAGATACGCTCCCAGGTCTCTTTGCCGAGCGAGATGGGATTGGTCGGCTGGCCGGTGATGGGATCGGGCCGCTTCCAATTGCCGCCGGTTTCATACGTCGACATCAGCTTGCGGATGTCCCACATCGTGCCGCCGTAAATCTCGCCGTCGCGGTGAACCTCGAAGCTTGAGCCGCCCGAGGTGCCGAGCTGTGAAAAGGTCAAGCCGGTGTTGGCGTTGCGAATGTACTGGCGCAGATCGGGGTCGCCGCCGGCGGCGCGGATCTGCGAGCGGCGCAGCCAGCCGTTGACAACATAAGCGCCGAGCGCCGGATTTTCTGCCGCCGAATAGGCCCACAAGTCGGCCTGGCCTTCGTTGAGCGCGCCGCCTTCGGGCGAGCCTTCAAGGCCGGCAATCGGCGTCGAGATCGAGTGCATGCCTTCGTGGTAAGGCACGCCGAAATCGAGAGCCAGATCGTTATACAAATAGCCGTGACCATAGCTTGTCGGGTTGACGGTGATCTTCTGGCCGGCGACGGTTTCGGTCTCTGGCAGCGAGAAGGCGTTGTCTAGTCCAAGCAGTTTTTCGACGAATGCCGGGTCGGTCGGGTCGCTCGGCGGATTGAGCACGTTCGGGATGTGGACGTTACCTGTGAGCGGCACCGACTGATTCGGATAGGTGTCGGGAAAATCGCCCTGGCCGACGCCGCGATGGTGCGCTGCGTCGTCGGCGATGTGCAGATAGTCAATGTATTCGATCAGCGAGTTGATGTAATAGAACTGGTTGATCTCGTCCTGATGCTCCGCCGGCTCGGCATTCGGCCCGTACTGCTCGCGCTCGTAGGTGCGCTGTTCGAGATTCGCCGGGTCGTTGTTGCGGAAGTACCAGGTGCCTTTGGCGGCCTGCGGGAACGGGACTTTCGCGGCCAGCACGTTTTCGATGTGAACGTGCGCGCCGGTCAGCGTGCCGTTGACGCCGGTGACGACGTTCGAGGCGTCGAAGTTGCGCAGCTTGGTGCGCAACTGGCCGAGCGGTATGCCGTTCCCGTCAACGCTGATGATCCCTTGATCCTTAAGCTCGGTCGTTAGCGCCGGGTAGGTCGGGTATACGTCGCCTTCCATCGGCAACGCCTGTTGATAGCGCACTGTGTCTTCGCGATAGAGTATCTGCCCGGTCGCCGCGTCGATCTGATAGCGATAGACGCCGAACGGGTTGCGCGAGAAGAAGAGGAACTTGTAAGCCAGCCGTCCGCCATCGGGCGTCGGGAAGACGTTCAGCTCCGGGTGCGGCGCGGCGAGCACGCCAAGTTGCGAAGCGATCAAGTCGAGCGCCGGCGTCAAGACTTCCGAAACGCCGTTGGCCCATTGCACTTTGAAGCGGTCGAGGTCGGCTTGCGCCACGGCGACCGACGCCGCGCCGTCGAGGCTCGGCACCGTGTTGACGGCGAGGTTGGCGCGGTACGGGCCGGAGACCATCTTAACCCGCCGCTGACCATCCATCACCACGCCGATGCCGCTGTTGGCAACCGTCAGGCCGTTATAGGTCTGCTTGAAGTACATCAGGTTGCCGCCGAGCGCCGCGACGTTGCTGTCAAGCGTGAGCGTGCTCATGTCGCTGATGCCGAACAGCGCGGCGTTCGAGGCGATGAAGTTGCGCGCCGCGGCTTCGGGGTCGAGCGTCGAAGCGGCAGAGGCGAAATCATAGATTGTATCTACGGAGCCGGACGACTTGTCCCAGCGCGCCGTGATATTGGTGTCGTGCAGATTCGTCTTCAGCGCGTTGAGCGCTTGAAGCTGCACGGCGCTCGGCTGAAGGCGGATGCGCTGCGTCAGGTTGATGTCAAAGTTGGGCACGCGTGGTTTGCTCTGATCGAGATCGACCGCCGCCTTCGGCGTGCTGGACGCGCCGGCGCGCAAGATCGGCCCGAAGCCGAATATGAAAGCGCCCGCGAGAATGGCGACGAGCGCGAGCCTGTTGAAGAGAGCGGTTGATCTGGCGCGCGGCGCTAAGCCCTGGCGATTCTGTTGTGACTTGAGTGCGCTCATGGAGGTCTCCTTTTTCGAGTCGTAATCCTGATTAAATTCGATTCGCGCAGCATCGCGGCGCAGGCCATCAGCCCACGCACTGTCGCGTCCTGAAAAAAAGCAGTGAGGAAAAGGCCGTGGCGCGAGCCCTCAAGCCCGCGCCACGCGGAGGGCAGTCCGTTATTCGCCGAACATAATGTTGATTACTTTTAACATGGGGTTGAGAAAGTCTGTGCGCTTCACCACCGTCGTCGGCTCGAAGCGCGGGCCGGGCACTGCTTGATACTGTCCCGGCGCGACCTCGCGCAACTCTGCGGGGAAGGCTTGCAGCACGCCGCGGTCGAGCGCCAGTTGCACGTAGCCACGCAGTTGTGTGGGTATCTGCGCATTGTCAACCAGCACCTGACCATTGCTCGTGACGTTGCTGCCGGCAAGCGCCCTAGCTTGCGCGTCGAGGCGCAAGGCGCGAACCAGCGTCACCGCCAGCTCTAACCGCGCCACCTGCGCGCCCGGCCCGAAGGTCGCACCGTCGAGCCCCATCACGCCATCGCGCTTGAGCGATTCGACGACCAGCGCGTCCGAGCTTCCGGGCGTCACGTCAACGAAGCTCGGCTGTGCAGGGATGTACTGCATCACGCGCGCCCCGAACATCACGGCGCGCGCTAGCTCCAGACGATTGAGCGGGTCGGCGGGCCGGAACGCACCATTGTTTGCGAACATCACGCGGTCATAGACCAGCCGCAACGCTTTCGTCCGCGTCGCGTCGTCGAGGCCGTTAACGTCTCCCACTTGATTCGGGTCATAGATGAAATGCGTGACCGTCAGGCGATAGGGTTGATCGACCGGCTGCGCCAGTCCGGCAATGCCGCCGCTGACCTGCGCCGTGTAGGTGCCCGCCGCCGGGAATTCCATCTTCAACGCTTCACGCGAGCCATAAAACGCCGCGAGGTTCAGCTCGTCAGAGCTGGCGACGGTGGCGCTGCCTTTCAAAACGCTCAGCGCCAGATCGTTGATGGCGAGGTTGGTGTTATCAACGATGACCTGGCCTTCGCCGACCGCGCCGTCCCAATCGAGCTGCACGAAGGTGAAGCGCGTGTTCGGCGGCACAGTGAAGGTGTGCGTCGTCGAGCTGCCCGACGGCACCGTGCCCGTGAACGCGCCGCCGTCCTGTTGCTGAACCGTCAGCCCCTTGCCGGTGAAGCCGAAGTTGCCGTAAGGCTTCTGCGCGTTGAAGGCGAGGTCTACGGCGGCGTGGGCGTTCGCCAGTCCCGCGCCGACTTCAAACTGATCGTAGGTCGCAAGCGGCGTCGCCGTGCGCTCAAGGATCGTCTTCACTTCGTCGGGCGAAAGCGCCGGGTTAGCTTCGAGGATGTTGGCGATGATACCGGCCAGATGCGGGCAGGCCATCGAAGTGCCGCTGATCTGTGTGTAGAACGGCAGGAACGCCGTTGGAATCTGCGTGTCAGCGTCAGCGCCGTTGGCGACCAAGTTGGTGCTGGCGCGGGCGGCGATGATGGCCGAGGTGTAGCCTTGATTCGCCGGCCCGCCGGTGCCGGGCGTGAGCAGCGTCGGATGAATCACTGGATCGTTGAAGATGCCGTGCGACGAAAAGCCCGCCAGCCGCCCGTCTTTAGTGGATGCGCCGGCGCTGATGATCCACGGCACAGAGGCCCAGCGATTCTGCGAATTGGGGCGCGGGCCGTCATTGCCGTTGGCGAAGACGACGACGATGTTCGCTTCATCGTGCAGCTTCTTGCTGGCGACATTGACCGGATGATCGGGGTCTACGGCGACCGCCGAGTTGCCCCACGAGCAACTGACGATGCGGATGTTGTAAGTGAACTGATGAGTGTAAGCGTAATCGAAAGCCGCTACCTGTCCAAGCACGAAGATCACCGCGCCCGACCCTAAGCCGACGAGCTTGGCACCCGGCGCGACGCCACTGTAAAGCCCGCCGCTCGCCTGGCCGCTGCCGGCGGCGATGCTCGCGCAGTGCGTGCCGTGGCCGACGTTGGTGTCTGTGTTGATGACGTTCTCGACGTAGCTCGCCGGCAGAATGCCTTCGACCGGGTTGCCGAGGGCGTCGAGGCGTACGGGCAAGCCTTCGCGATCATTCGGGTTGACGATGACGTTTTGAATCGTCTTGCCGGCTTGCGGGTTGAGCGGGTTGAAGCTGAGGTCTTGATGCGAGCCGTCAATACCGGAGTCGTTGATGGCGATGGTGATGCCACGACCCGACACCGGCAAGCCGCCGTTGCGCGCCGTCAGCGCCGCATCCTGGCGCAGCCGCGTGATGCCGATCAGCGGCTTCGATTGATTGAGCTGAAGCTGAAGCGGCGTGTTCAGGTAGATCGAGCGCAACTGCGGCCAGCCCATCATCTGCTGAATCTGCGTCGGCGTCGCGGTCACGCCCATGATCGGAAAGTTTTGCATGCGGACGCCGTTGGTGACGCCGAGGGCGCGCACCGCTGTCACCTGTGTGTCCGTGATCGTGTTGCCGTAGAAGGTGAGAACGACACCGAGCCGCGTGTCGGCTTGCGCGACGCTGAGGCGGGCCGCCAGCTCCGGGTCTATCTTCGGAGCCGCTGTGGCCTGAGCCGCGAACGTCATCAGCATCATTGCGAGAGCGAGTAGCAGGTGTCGGATTCTCATATCTCCTCCATCACGGATCGCTTTTCCGGCCTTACACCGCCAATTTTGCTCAGAGGCATTGAGCGATTCTTGAAATAACCTTGAACGCCGCCACCGGGACCATAAACCATTGCTGCTACTAGCCAAAATTTTAAGGGCCGACCCTTTGCGAGTCGGCCCTTAGCCGTGGATTATTCGAAGCCCGCGAGTCGAACGGTGCCGCTCGCCGGGTCAGCGACGAAGTGCAGCTTCACCTTGAAGCGCTTGCCGCCGCTGCCGGTTTGCCTGGCCGCTGTGGTAAACGCCGGGTCGGGGAACTGCCCCTTGACGACCGCCGTGAACTGGAACAACTCGGCTGCCGCGTCGCTGAATTTCAGGTGACGGCTGCCGCTCACTTCATTGACGGTGAGCGCGCGATCCGCGCCCAGCAGGTTCGAGTAATCGAAGACCGCACTGCTCTCGACGCCGTTGCCGCCGTTGTCGGCGTTCGCGACGCGCACCGTGCCGCTGGTCGATTGAATCGCCGTGATGTTAAAGCGCAGCGGCGGCAGGATGGTCTGATTCGATGAGATGTTCTTCAACATCTGATCGAACTCGAAGACGCCGGCGGCGAGGCTGACATTTGCGACCGCCGTTTGAATCAGCGAGGTCACGTCGGCTTCGAGGCGGCGATTCACCTGCACGGCCTGCACGGCGCTCGCGGGGCCTTGCAGTAAGCCATACTGCATGGTGAACAGTCCCGACACGCGGTAGTTGTAAGCGCCGTTGCCGCGATTGCTGATGGCAAACGACGCCTGGCTCACGTCGGCAAGGCGAGTGAATCCGCCATTGTCCTTCTGCTCTTCGACACGGAACTGCGCGGGCGCGGGCGAGCCGGCGTAGGTGTAAGCTAGCGAGTAGGTGCCGTTGATGTCAACGGGAGGGTTGCCGCTGACTTCGGTGTCAACCGGCGCGTTGAGCACCGGTGCGCTCATTGCGATTGTCGGACGCACGGCGCGGTAGTAGACCGGCATGCGCAGGTTCTGGCCGCCGTCCGTGCGGCTTGCGGTGACGTACCATTGGAACTGCGTGCCGTCTACGGTGATGCCGTTGCCGTTGGCGACCGTTTTGACATAGAAGCTGGCCGAACCGCTCGGCGGCACAGTCACTGAAGAGAGCGAGTTGCCGCCGGCGTCGGTGATTGTCGCGCTGAAGGTCGAGCCGTCAACGCCGCGCACAGACGAAACGCCGACTTGATAAACGCCCGCGCCGCCGCCGCTCGTTGCATCAAAGATCGTCACTTGCTGCGAGAGCGTTGCCGTGCCCATGACGTTGGCAATCGGCACCGCGCCGAAGCTGTAGCTCGGCGTGAAATCGGGATTGCCCGCCGAGGTCTGTGTAAAGATGCCATAGCTGCGCGGCAGCACCGTGCCTGCGGGGGCGGGTGTGCCGACGCCCATCAAGGCTTTGGCCTTCGCCGCCGCCGCCGCCGCGACCAGACCGCCGCCCTGTTCGTTGATTGAATTCACGCCGTCAGCCACAGGCGTGCCGTTCGGCTGGCGCAGGTTGGTCGCCGTGTTGACCAGCGCCGCGCGCACCATCGAAGGCGTCCAGTCCGGGTGTTTCTGACGAATCAGCGCCGCGCAACCGGCGGTGATCGGGCCGCTGAAGCTCGTGCCCGAAGCCGAGATATAACGCGTCGGGTCGAACATTGTCGCCTGGCTGGTTTCTGCGCCGCCGACGGCGACGGTGGCCGAAAGAATCGAAACGCCGGGGTTGGTGACGTCCGGCTTGACCTGACCGAATGAAGCCAGCGGCCCGCGCGAGCTGAAATCCGCCATCGCTGGATTGAACAACAACGCTTTGTTGATGCGAATCTGCCTGGCCGAGAGCGCCCCGGAAGCGGTCGAGCCGATAGCCATCTTCAAGTATTCGCCGTTGGCTTTCGACATGCCGAGCACAGGGATAATGGCCTTGCGCGTCGTCGCCGCGGTCAGCTCGCCATCAACGTTGTTATAGATGATCGCGGCGACCGCGCCCTTGGCGGTGACAATCGCGGCTTTGTTAGAGAACAACCCGGTTCCCGTTCCCGCCGTGTCATTGCTCACGGTGCTGCCGCGCTGGATGAGCGCGATCTTGCCGCTTACGGAATCGGGCACCTGGTCGGGCGTGTCGGCCAGCCCACAGAAGACATAGTTATTGGTGATGTCCGCCGTGATGGGCGCCGCGCCATCGAGCGGGAAGGCATACATTCCCGTGCGACCGCCGCCGACTTCATCAACACTGTTCGGGCCGGCTCCGGGATCGATGTTGGCGCCGACGGCGATGACGCGACGGCCCGCCGCCGGGTCGCCGACCGTGCCTTCGCCGGGGCCACTGTTGCCCGCAGAGGCGACGACGATGATGCCCGCGAGCGCCGCATTGTCGCAGGCGATTGAATCGGCGGAGCTCTCGTTGCCGGTGCCGCCAAGACTCAGGTTGATGACGTGGGCGACCGGCTTCGGCTGGCCGGTGATGGTGCGCGGCTGCACGGCGTCTTCGATACAAGCGACGATTGAAGCGACCACTCCAGTGCCGGCGCCGGTCAGCGCTTTGTAAGCCATGATCTTGGCCTGCGGCGCGACGCCGTGAATGGCGATGTCGTCGGCGGTCATCGGCAGACCATCGGGGCCGGGCGCGAAACCGCGATACCCCGCACAGTCGGCGGCGACGTGCGTGCCGTGCCCAAAGTCATCGCCGACGCCGACGGGGCCGGCAGTGAAATTCATGTAATAGATGACTTTCTTATTGGTGTTGAGTGCCGCGACCGAAGGCGCTGCGCCATACTGCGGCGGCGTCGGGTCGCCGCCGAACATCTCGTGCGACCAATCAACGCCGGTGTCAACGACGGCGATATTGACGCCATCGCCTTCGAGGCCGCCGGTGTTGAGCGTGTCGAATTGCGTCAGGCGCGGCGGGTTGCCATAGAGTTGTGGCGCGGTCGTGTAGTCAACGGCGTGGTCGAGATGAACCTTCACTTCGCTATTCGGAGAAACATTGGTGACGCCCGGCAGAGCGGCAATCGTCGGCACCGCCGCCGACGGCACGTCGAGCGCCATGCCGTTGAAGACGTAGTTGAAACGGAACTGGATATTCGGTGTCACAGGCCCATTCGGGGCGCTGACGCTGGAGATCGTATAAGGCACGCCGGCAGCGGTCAGGCGGGTCAGAAACTGCTGCTGTTCATTGATCACCTGCTGGCGATAAGCGTCGGCATTAAAGCTCTGCCCGGCGGCTTGTGCCCTTGCTTTGGCGACAACGACCGGATCGCCGGCGAGCTGGACGATGATCGAGGACAAGGGCGATTGCGCGCTCACATGAGAAGTGAACGGGGCACGAGTGGCCAGCACCAGGCCCAGGGCGATCAGTGCCGCGAGCGCGAGAAGCGCGTGTCGAAATCGGATGGCTTTAGTCATGGCTTGAATCTCCGTCTGCGATATTGAAGCGACCCGGATTACTGCGAACCGGTTTCATCGTTGCGTCCCTACGGTAGGCAACGCGCATTGAAAAATTCTTGAATTAAGCTTGAAGGTTGGCCGCTGCGGTAGAACCTTAGAGCGGTTTTCGAATAGATTTAACTGTAGGGGCGATGGCGCAAGAGGCGCTTGGCGCAGCGCGGGCAAGTCCGCGGCCCCCACACGTTACTCCCCTTCGATATCCGCTCTGGAATGTTGAAAACCGTAAGCCTACTCAGCGCAGCGAAATACAGTTTGTCCACCCGCATCCGACGCCAGTGCGGGCCGCTTGAACCCACCCACTTTCACTTTGCGCGCCGCCTGCTGGCATTGGCCGCCTCAAATGTGTATTCTCTCTAGGCTGAGTAAGCCACTGGTCAATCAAGTACGAACTGAAAGGACAAGCTGGAATGAGAATCTTACTTTTCAATCCTGATAATGGAGTAACCCGCAATTTCATGCCGCATCTCTGGATGTTTCTCCTCCAGGCGCTGACCCCTCCCGAACATGAAGTGGTGCTGATTGATGGCAACGCCCAGCCGATGGATGAAGAAGGCATTGCCCGCTTTGTGCGCGAACAAAAGATCGATCTGGTAGGCATCGGCGCCATGACCAGAATGATCGCCAAGGCATACCGCATGGCGGATGCGATCCGTGCCGCAGGAGTGCCGGTTGTCATGGGTGGGCCACACGTCACCGAAGTGCCGGACGAAGCGCTGGGGAGAGATGGAGGCCCGCGCCACGCCGATGCGGTGGCTCTCGGTGAAGCCGATGAAACGTGGCCGCAGATCGTCGAGGACGCGAGGCGCGGCGAACTCAAAGAGGTTTACACGCCGACTGATGAAAACGGCAAGGAGCGCAAGCCCAGTCTTCAGCCTTACCCGGCGATACCCTGGGAATCCATGGACCTGGATCAATTCAACATGGTGCCGCGATTCTTCGCGCCACTGCTCAAACGCTTTAGCGATGGGTGGGGGAGCTTTCGACTGATCCCGGTCGAATCCGGGCGCGGGTGTCCGTATGGTTGCGAATTTTGCACGGTGACCGGTTTCTTCGGTGATTCGATCCGCTTTCGGTCAAATGAAAGCGTTGTTGATGAATTGCTGCGACTGAAAGCCCGTGCCCGTCGCGAGGGTGGACAGATCGCCGTCTTCTTCATTGATGATAATTTCGCCATCAACATCAAGCGCACCAAGTCGCTGCTGCGCGATATTATCGCCGCCAATGCGCAGCTGAATTGGGTCGCACAGATCAGCGCCAATCTGTTGCGCGACGAGGAACTCGTCGATCTGATCGCGGAATCAGGGGGCAAATGGATATTCATTGGCATGGAGTCGATAGACGCAACCAACCTGGCGATTGCCAATAAGGGATTCAATAAGCCGAATGAGTATCAAGCCGTGCTCGAAAGACTGGCGCAACGCGACATCCATGCGATCACCTCTTTCATCTTCGGCTTAGACAACGACACGCCCGGCGCGGCAGAGCGAACCCTGGAGCAGATTCGCAACTGGCCTGCCGGCCTGCCGGTTTTTGGCATGCTCATTCCTTTCCCTTCGACACCGCTCTACAAGCGGCTTGAGGTGGCCGGGCGACTGACGCGGCCAAAGCACTGGCTCGATTTCAAGCCTTACAATATGGCACATACGCCGCTGAAAATGACCATTGACCAGGCTCATGCCGAAGTCAATCATGCGTGGGCCAGCTCGTACAGCGCGAAGGCCATAGAGCAAGCCGTGACCTCGATGAACGACAAGCCGCTCGGCCATCGCATCAACATCTTCATCGCGCGTCTGTGCTTCCGTGGAATCTACTTTCCGCAGATGGGCAAGTGGGCCTGGATAAAAGTCATTGCGCAAAACAGTCGCGTCATCCTCAGGATGTTAGGCGAAGGACTCAGTCCCAGGAAAAGCGCCCGGCAGCGACCCGTAACGGTCAGCAATGAAGTGCCAATCACGCAGGATGAATGAGGTTCTCCGCAGCCACGCC
>JBJMGU010000022.1:0-25329 GCA_045807765.1 Blastocatellia bacterium | reverse complement strand
TCAGCGGCATCCGTGAAGCGATAGAAGCGCGCGGGGCGAGGTTGATCTACCTACCGCCATACTCGCCGGACCTGTCGCCGATTGAGCGATGCTGGTCGAAAATCAAAACCGCGTTGCGAGCAATGGGCGCGCGAACTCGCCGCAAGCTGGAGCGCGCCATCAAGCGGGCGCTGGAGACGATCACGCCGTCTGACGCTTTGGCCTGGTTTGCTCATTCTGGTTACAAGCTAAACTGACGTGAAAACCGCTCTAGGTTTCAATGGCTGGCGTTTTGCGGCGGTTGAATCTTGGTGTTTTGGAAGACCGAGATCAGCCATTCGCCCTTCTCTTTCGTCATGATGAAGACCGGAGCGACTTGCGGAGTCGCGGGAAATTCTTCGTCTTTCTTCACAACGCTGCCTTCGACGTGAACCACCGCCACGTCGTCGTGCAAGAAGCGGATGCTGCGCACCGTCAGGCGCTGCCGCGTGTCTTTGTAGATCGTGCCTAAGATTTGCGCGTGGCCGCGGGCAATGGCTTCGCGGCCTTTGATGTATATGCCATTCCAGACTGTGAAGTCGGCGTCCGCAGTAAACGCCTTGCCCCAGGCATCGCTGTCGCCGCGCGTCCAGGCGTCGGCCAGTCCGGCGATAATGGCGCGAATCGCCGCTTCGTCTTTGGCGCGCGTCTGCGAGTTTTGCGCCGCGCCCAGGCTGCACAGGATCATTAACATTGCGATTGCTGCAAGTAGTCGTTTCGTCATGGTTTTCTCTCCATCTCTTAAATTTTCTCTCGCAATGTGACATGCGTAAAAACCGGCGCAAAGCGCTCACACGGTCGCCGGCGAGTGAAGAAAATGATCGAGAACGGATTTGCAGAGCCGGAAAGGCGAGGGTCAGTTGCCGGCTGAGGTGGGGCGGTAGATGGCGGCTTTGTCGGGCTTGCCCCAGAGGCTGTAGAGGCGCAGCAGCCGCGCCCGCACCCGCACCGTCTGTTTGTCGGACTCGCCGCGCTTAGCTTTCAGCGTCGTGTAGCCTTCAACCAGCAGCGGCTCGGCTTCATCGAACCGATGCAGCGCCGTCAGGCAGCCGCCCAGCACACTGGCCGCGTCGCCGATCTGCCAGTTGCCCGCCGCCAGGTCGCGGCGGCGATTTTCGAGTGCCTCTCTGAGTAGCGGCTCGGCCTCTTGTGCCTTGCCGCGCTCGCTTAAGACCATCCCCAGCCCGACCATCGTTGCGGTGATCTGCGCGTTGCCCGGCGGCAGCTTCTGCTTGCGGATGTCGAGCGCCTGGCGAAAGAGCGCTTCGGCATTCGCCACGTCGCCCTTTTCGTAGAGCAGCCCCGCGAGGTTGTGCATGGCGACCGTGGTGTCTGCCGCTCGCTCGCCATAGAGCCTGACATAGATGGCCAGCGATTCGCGCAATAGCGGTTCGGCCTCGGCATAATCGCTTTTTTGCATGATCGTCTTGGCCAGATTGTTCAACCCTTGCGCGACCTCCTGGCTGTTGTTGCCGAGGGCGCGGCGGCGAATGTCGAGCGATTCGCGGTATAGCGCTTCAGCCTCGGCAGGCTTGCCCTGTTGGTTCATCAGCCAGGCCAGGTTGTTTAGGCTTTCGGCGACCTGCGGGTGGTTGTTGCCATAGACCTTGCGGCGAATTTCGAGCGCCTCGCGGTAGAGCGATTCCTGTTCCTGCTCAGAGTGGCCGCGCGTGCCGGCGACAAAAGCCAGATAGTTCAGGTCAGCGGCGACCATCGGATGATCGTTGCCGAGCAGGCGGCGGTGGGTGGCCAAGGCTTCGTGGAAGAGCCGCTCGGCCTCTTCGTACTCGCCTTTGTTGTAGAGCAACCAGCCGAGATTATCGAGACTCTCGGCGACCTCGCGATGCTCGGCGCCGTAGAGCTTGCGGCGGATGGCGAGCGCCTGACGCCAGACGGCTTCGGCCTCTTCGTAGCGGTCGGTCGCCTGCAAAAACGTTCCGAGCCCATTCAAGCTGGTGGCGGTCGCCGGGTGCTCTTCACCGAACAGCCGCCGCCGGATGGCCAGCGATTCGCGGTACAGCGGCTCGGCCTCACTGTAGCGGCTGCGGTCATAGTTGAGGATGGCAAGACTCAACATGCTCTCGGCAACGTCCGCGTGCTCGCGACCGAAAAGCGATAGCCGGATGTTGAGCGCCTTCTCCAGCGCCGGCGCCGCAGCATCGTAAAGGCCGAGGCTTTCGTACACCTGGCCGATGGTCGCCATCAATGTCGCCTGCACTTCGGGCTGGCCGCTCAACTCTCGATCAATGCGCTCGGCGCCTTTGTCCAAAATCTCGCGCGCCGTCACGCTGTTGCCGCGCGATTCGCCGGGGTCAGAGCCCTTGAAGATTTCTGCCAGGAACTGCGCCACCTGTCGGGCCTTGTCGCGCTCGCGGGCGGCGCGCATCGACTGGCGGACGATGACGACTAACGACACGGCGAGCAGCAGCACGAAGGCCAGGGCGACGCTCACCGCGACCTTGTTGCGGGTGACGAATTTGCCGGCGCGATAGGCAAAGGTGTCTTTACGGGCGATGACCGGCAGACCTTCGAGGTGGCGGCGAATGTCTTCGGCAAACTGCTCGACCGAAGCATAACGCCGCTGCGGCTCTTTGCGCAGCGCCATCAGGATAATGTTATCGAGATCACCTTTAAGCTGGGACGCTGTGCCGCGCGGACGCGACGGCGCGGTGGCCGATGGCGCTTTCGATTCTGTTCCGGTGTCGTCGCGTCCCCGCGTCGCTGCATCGCTGGGCAACTCGGGCTCCTGCCCGCAAATCACCTTTTCAATCTCGACCGGCGTGTAGCTCTTGATCTGATAAGGCCGGTGACCGGAAAGTAGCTCATACAACAAAACGCCGAGCGAGTAGACATCGCTGGCGGTGGTGATCGGCAACCCCTTCACCTGTTCCGGGCTGGCGTAATCGGGCGTCATCGGGCGCAGGCTGGTCAAGGTAAGCGCCAGGGTCTGGGCATAGAGCTCTGGCTTGAGCAGTTTGGCGATGCCGAAATCGAGCAGCTTGGGCGTGCCGTCCGGCGTCACCAGAATGTTCGATGGCTTGAGGTCGCGGTGGACGACGAGATTCTGATGCGCGAAGTGAACCGCGGAACAGGTGGTGCGAAACAGCTTGAGGCGCTCGGCGGTCGTCAACCTGTGCTCGTCGCAGAAGCGGTCAATCGGCTGGCCTTCGATATACTCCATGACAAAGTAAGGCAAGCCATCGTCGGTCGTGCCGCCGTCTAAGAGCCCGGCGATGTTCGGGTGATCGAGCGAGGCGAGAATCTGCCGCTCGTTACGGAAGCGCGCGAGAATCTGCTCGCTATCCATGCCGCGGCGCACCAGCTTGATGGCGACGCGCTTGCGGTACTGGTCGTCGGCGCGCGCTGCCATAAAGACCGTGCCCATGCCGCCGTGACCGATTTCGCGGATCAGCCGGTAAGGGCCGATCATGCGGCCTGCGGGCGCAGGCGCAGCGCCGGCGAGCGAGGGCGCCGCGGCGACCGCCGGCATCTCCATGAAGTTTTGATCTTCTTCGTAAGAAACGATCAGCGATTCGACTTCGGCGCGCAGCGGGTCATCCTTACAGACTTCGGCCAGCCATGCGGCGCGCGCCGCCGGGTCACGCGCCAGCGCCTTTTCAAGCAGGGCTCTAACCTGTCGCCATCGTTCAGGAGTCATGGGAGTTGGTCTGCCTCACGTTGAATATGAGAGCGCTTTGAAAGCCCGTGTGTTGATGTGGCACAAGGCGATTAGCTTGCGCTACATCCTTAGTCCAAGCCTTCAGCGGCGGTCTTGAGCCGGCGCCGTAGAAAGGCTTTGGCGGTTGTCCAGTCACGCTTCACGGTCGTCGGCGAGATGGCCAGAACTTCTGCGGTCTCTTCGATAGATAGGCCGCCGAAGAAGCGCATCTCGACGACGCGGCTCTGCTGCGGGTCGAGCGCGGCTAACTCCGTAAGCGCGTGGTCGAGCGCCAGCAGGTCAATGTCCGGCGGCGCATAGCTGGCGCTCGCCTCGCTGATCGTCACCCTGAAGCCCCCGCCGCCGCGCTTGGCGGCATGGCGACGGCGCGCATGATCGACCAGTATCTGCCGCATCAAGCGCGCCGCCGCGCCGAAAAAATGCGCCCGCCCATGCCAATCAACGCGGCTCTCGTCCACCAGTCGCAGGTAAGCTTCGTGAACCAGGGCGGTCGGCTGCAAAGTGTGGCCCGCCGCCTCGCGCCGCAGGTAAGAGACCGCGACGCGGTGCAGCTCGTCATAGACGACAGACATCAACTGGTCGAGCGCCGCCTGATCGCCGCCGCTCCATTCGAGCAGCAAATGGGTTACCTGATTAGATGTTCCTACAGCCATAACTCAGGCCCGCGCCATCGTAAGGTTAATCTCGTGCCGCGCGTAGGATACCACAGAGGAGGAAATGATGAACGATGAACGATGAATGATGAACTGCCAGAGGGCAGGCGGTAGTCTTAAGGCTGCGGTAAGCCTACCGCGCCCATTCCACAGGACTGGTCTCTTTAATTCATCGTTCATCATTCATCGTTCATCATTTCCGGGGTGGATGTCGTCAACCCAACGGACTTCTTCGGGCGCTTCGACGGCGGCGATGTCCAAGTTGACGATGATGGGGGCCTGGCCGCTGCGCACCAGCACGCATTCGAGGCTTTCCGTCGAGCTGGCGTTGATCTCCTGATGCGGCACGAACGGCGGCACGTAGATGAAATCGCCCGGCCCGGCTTCGGCGGTAAACTCCAGTTGCTCGCCCCAGCGCATGCGCGCCCGCCCGCGCACGACGTAGATGACGCTTTCAAGCTCGCCGTGGTGATGCGCGCCGGTCTTAGCGTTGGCATGAATGATGACCGTGCCGGCCCAGAGCTTCGCTGCGCCGGCGCGCGCATAGGTGATGGCAGCGGCGCGATTCATTCCCACGGTCTGCGGCGTGTTGGTGTCCAGCTCGTCGGCATGGACGACGCGCACGCCGTGTTGCTTCCAATCAGTTTGGGATTCGTCGCTCGGCATATGGCTCAACTCTGTTTCTCTGAATCCAGCTCGGCTTTCGCTTTGGCTAATGCTTCACCTACACGATGAGGCGATGTGCCGCCGAGCGCCGGCTTGTTTGCTAATGACGATTCGAGTGTCAAGGCTTCATAAAGACTCTCTTCAAAGAGCGGCGAGAATTGCTTAAGTTCGTCAAGCGAGAGTTGCTCTAGCGCCTTGCCCTGTTCGATGGCGTACGCGACACAGCGACCGACGACTTCGTGAGCGCGGCGAAACTCCAGACCGCGCCGCACCAGGTAATCGGCCAGATCGGTAGCATTCATGAAGCCATGCATCACCGCCTGGCGCGTGCGCTCGTGGTTAAGCCGCGTGTTGCGAAGCACCGTTGTCATCACCCGCAGCGCACCGTGCAGCGTATCGAGCGAATCAAACAGCGCCTCTTTGTCTTCCTGCATGTCTTTGTTATAGGCCAGCGGCAAGCCCTTCATCGTCGCAAGCAAAGCAGCGTGATGACCAAAGACGCGGCCCGCTTTGCCACGAATCAATTCGAGCGAATCGGGGTTCTTCTTCTGCGGCATCAGCGATGATCCGGTCGAAACGGCGTCCGACAATTCGATGAAGCCGAACTCGGTCGTCGAGTAGATGATGAAATCTTCAGCCAGCCGGCTCAGATGCATCATCGCAATGGCCGCCGCCGCGACGAACTCGATGACGAAATCGCGGTCGCTCACGGCATCGAGGCTGTTGTCGCAGAGGCCGTCGAAGCCGAGCCGCCGGGCCATCATCTCGCGGTCAATCGCAAAGCCGGTGCCGGCAAGCGCCCCGGCGCCGAGCGGCAGGCGATTGACGCGGCGGCGCACATCAATCAAGCGCTCGGCGTCGCGCCTGAACATCTCGAAATAAGCGAGCAGGTAATGCGCGAACAGCACCGGTTGTGCCCGCTGCATGTGCGTGTAGCCGGGCAGCACGGCATCCTGATTGGCTTCGGCCAGTTCGATTAAAGCGCGCTCAAGGTCGCGCACGATGGCGAGCGTTCGATCAATCTCGCCGCACAGGAAAAGGCGCAAATCGGTGGCAACCTGATCGTTGCGGCTGCGGCCCGTGTGCAGCTTGTAGCCGGCATCGCCGATGATTGCGACCAGCTCGGCTTCGACAAAGCTGTGAACATCTTCACTGTCTCGGCTGTCCAGGTAAGCGGCGTCGGCGCGCGCCCGGCTTAAAATCTCATCAAGTCCTTTAGCGATGCGCTCGACCTCTTCGCGGCTGAGAATGCCGGCGGCCTGCAAGGCTTCGGCCTGCGCCCGGCTGCCTTCGATGTCGGCTTCGAGCAGGCGGCGGTCAAAGCGGAACGAGGCATTGAAGCGCGCGAACTCGGCGTCGGCCTCGCCGGTGAATCTTCCTCCCCAGAGTTTCATGTCATCTTTCTCCGAGTGACGAGAATACCTGAGCCGGCGCGGCGCGCACAACGAAAAGAAGAATGGAACCACAGATGAACACAGATGAACACGAATAAGAGAAGAAGGTTTTCTATCTGTGTTTATCTGTGTTCATCTGTGGTTTCTTTTTGAGAGGAAAATCCGCTATGCTTTTTCAACCGATTGACGAGAGGACGCCAATGTCAAACCATCGAACCGTTCACGCCGCCTGTCCGCACGATTGCCCTGACACCTGCGCCATGCTAGTCGAAGTCACCGACGGTCGCGCCACCAGTGTCACGGGCGACGACGCGCACCCGACGACCCGCGGCTTTCTCTGCACCAAGGTGACACGCTACCTGGAGCGCGTCTATCATCCCGACCGGTTGCTTTACCCGATGCGCCGCAATGGGGCGAAGGGCGAGGGGCGCTTCACGCCCATCTCGTGGGACGAAGCCATCAGCGAAATTGCCGAGCGGTTCCGCGCCATCGCCGAATCGGCGGACGGCCCGGAAAGTATTCTGCCTTACAGTTACGGCGGGACGATGGGCATCGTGCAGGGCGGCAGCATGGACCGGCGCTTCTTTCACCGCCTGGGGGCGAGCAAGCTTGAGCGCACCATCTGTTCGGCGGCGGGCGGCGCCGGATTGATTGCCACGCTCGGCAGCAAGGTCGGCACGGACATGGAGAATTTTCACCGCGCCCGGCTGATTGTGCTGTGGGGAACCAACACCCTGACCTCGAACATTCACCTGTGGCCGGAGATCAAAGAAGCGTTGGCCGACGGCGCGCGTCTCATCGGCATTGATCCTTACCGCAACCAGACGCTCGACCACTGCCATCAGTTCATTCAACTGCGACCGGGCACCGACGCGGCGCTGGCGCTCGCCGTCATGAACGTCATCATCAGCGAAGGGCTGTGCGATGATGACTACATCGAAAAGCACACGCTCGGCTTTGAGCCGTTGAAAGCGCGCGCCGCCCAGTACCCGCCGTCGCGGGTCGCGGCGATCTGCGGCATCAGCGAAGAAGAGATCATCGGGTTTGCAAGAGAGTACGCGACGACGCGCCCGGCGGTGATTCGTATCAACTACGGCTTGCAGCGCCACGCCGGCGGCGGCATGGCTGTGCGGACGATTGCCTGTCTGCCGGCGCTTGTCGGCTCGTGGCGCGACGCCGGCGGTGGCGTCTTGCTGTCGACGAGCGGCGCGTTCGCGATGGACGAAAGCGTGCTGCACCGGCCCGACCTGGCGCGCAACAATCCGCGCACGATCAATATGTCGCGGCTCGGCGAAGCACTCACCGAGCTAGAGCCGCCGGTGCGGGCGCTTTACGTTTACAACTCGAATCCGGCAGCGGTTGCGCCCGATCAATCAAAGGTTCTCGAAGGCTTCAGGCGTGAAGACCTCTTCACCGTCGTTCACGAACAGTTCCAGACCGACACCGCCGATTACGCGGACATTTTGCTGCCGGCAACCACGCAGCTTGAGCACCGCGATGTGGTCAAGCCCTACGGGCATTACTATCTCGTCCACAACGAGCCGGCCATCGCACCGATGGGCGAAGCGAAGCCGAACTCTGAAGTCTTCCGCTTGCTTGCTCGTGCAATGGGCTTTGCAGAGGACTGCTTCAAGGACACAGATGAAGCGATTCTTCGTCAGGCGCTGGCGTCGAATAACCCGATGTTTGAGGGGCTGACACTTGAACAACTGGAGCGCGACGGCTGGGCGCGCTTGAATGTGCCGGAGACCTTCGCGCCATTTGCCGATGGGGATTACGGCACGCCTTCGGGCAAGTGCGAGTTCTTCTCCGAGCGTTTGCAGAGCGAAGGGCTCGATCCGCTGCCGGACTACATTGCGCCGCGTGAATCGCCCGAAAGCGCGCCGCAACTGGCCGCGCGTTTTCCGATTCAACTGCTCAGCCCGCCGGCCAATTCGTTTCTCAACTCGACCTTCTCGCATCTCGCATCGTTCCTCAAGAGCGAGAAGCAGCCGTTTGTGCTGATCAACGAAGCGGACGCCGGGCCGCGTCAGATTAGCGACGGCGACCGGGTGCGCGTCTGGAATGGGCGCGGCGAATGCTGGCTAGTGGCGCGGCTGTCGGATCGCGTCAAGCCGGGCGTCGCCTGCGCGCTTTCGACCTGGTGGAATAAGCTCAGCCCCGGCCATCGCAACGTCAATCAAACGGTTTCGCAGGCACTGACAGACATGGGCGGCGGCGCGACGTTTTACGACAACCTGGTCGAAATCGCCAGGGCCGATTAGCGGATGTCGGTGTTAAAATTGAGGTGGCAAATCCGAACCAATCACTGACACGCGATTATGACGACGAAGTTTTTTCAAGCAGCAATTCTTCTTCTTCTCTTGTCCACATTGCTCGCGGCGCAAGCGCCGCCGACTACCACGCCGTCGCGCAAGCCGTCGCTGAAACGTGACCGCACGCAACGCATCCTCTACCCGAAGATCATTCAGTATGAAGACGAGCGCTGGTCGCAGAATGATCTGTTAGAAATATTACAACTGCCGCACGGTGGGGCGCGCCGCCGCGCCTTGCTGGCGATGGCGCGCATCGGTTACCCGAGCGCCTTAGGCGCGCTCATCGATGTGTTGAACGCCGACCGCAGCGCCGAAAACCGCGACCCTGAATTGCGCGCGCTGGCCGCTTTCGCACTCGGCGAGATCGAAAGCCAGCACGCCGCCAGCTACCTGGTGCAGCACCTTGACCCGGCGGTTGAATCGTCCGTGCTGGTGCGCGCCCGCTGCGCCGAAGCGCTCGGCAAGATCGCTTCCAGCAAGATGGCCGCGGCGGCGCTCGGCGATTATGGTGTGAAAGGCATCGCCGAGCAGCTTGTGGCATTGCTGCCGTCGCCGGAAAAACCGTTCGCCAGCGAAGATCATAAGCTCCTGGTCGAGTTGACCCTGACGGCGCTCTTGCGCCTGCGTCAGCCGACGACCGTCGAAGCGATTGCGACGCAACTGCATTCGCCCGACCCCGACATTCGCTGGGAGGCGGCCAACGCCCTGGCGCGCATTCGCGACGGCATTCAGCCCGCCGTGACTCACCTGTTGCCTTTGCTCGACGACACCAATCCGCTGGTGCGGGCAAACGCCGCCCGCGCCCTCGGCGTCGCCAAAGCGACACAGGCGACGGATGGCTTAATCAAGCGGCTCGCCGACACGGACGCGCGCGTCACCGCCTCGGCCATCAATGCGCTCGGTGCCATCGGTGACGCCAAAGCAGTTGACCCGCTCGTTGCTTCAGGCAATTCACAGTTGGCCGATTACCGCGCTTTCGACCGCGACAAGTCAGGCGTGCCGCCGCCGCAAAATCTCTTGCTGTTGATCGCCACGGCGCTCGGCAACATTAAAGACCCGCGCGCCCTGCCCTTCCTCAAAGCGCTGCGGCTGGCCGATGGCAGGCTCGGCTCGTTTCCCGAAGTTGAAGTCGCGCTGGCACGTTTCGGCGAAAAAGAGTTCTTCGATGTGCCGGCGACCGTAAAGCTGGCGTCGAATGATTGGCGGGCGATGGCCTATTACGCGCAAGGTCTCGGACAGCTCGGCGGTGAACGGGCGCGCGCCATCTTGCTTGATCTTCTCAGTGGCAAAAGTTACGGAAAGCCCGACAGCCGCGCCCTGCCGAATATTCTCAATGCGATGGCAGCCGCGAAAGTCGAAGGCTTGCGCGATACGCTGCTCGAACAACTGAAAGCCGATGATGTGGTCGTGCGCGCCACGGCTGCCGAATTGTTAGGCAATACGGATGATGCCAGCGAGAAGGTGACGAGCGCCCTGGAAGCGGCTTACAAAGCGGCGCGCAAAGACCCGATGAATGACGCTCGCGTTGCTATTCTCGAAGCCGCGCAGAAGCTCAAGCACCCGTTGAACCTGCAAGCTCTGGCCGACGAAACGCGCGACGAAGATTATGTCGTTCGCCGCAGGGCCGCCGAGCTGCTGGTGCAATCAAAGTTTGATATGAGCGCGCAGAAGCTGACTATCGGCAAGGTCACCACAGGCCATGACAAGAAGTACTGGCAGCGCATGGCGCAGCTCACGGAATCACGGCAGCGCCCCATCGCCGTGATTCATACCCGGAAGGGCGACATTCGCATCGAGCTTTACAGTCAGGACGCGCCGATGACCGTGGATAATTTCATGAAGCTGGCGCGCTCAGGCTTCTATAACGGCCTGGAGTTCGTGCGCGTCGTGCCGAACTTCGTCATTCAAGGCGGCGACCCGCGCGGCGATCAAAACGGCGGGCCGGGTTATCAGATACGCGACGAGATCAACCTGCGACGCTACCAGACAGGTACAGTGGGGATGGCGCTGTCGGGCAAGGACACCGGCGGCTCGCAGTTCTTCATCACGCACGCGCCGCAGCCGCATCTTGATGGCGGTTATACGGTTTTCGGGCAGGTCATCGAAGGCATGGACGTGGTGAACAAGATCGCGCGCGGCGATAAGATGGAGCGCGTCGAGATCATCGAGCCGAAGTAAGCCTCTCGCCGTCGGCTTAAAATCATTCGAGGCGCTTGATTCGGCGGAACGCTTACCGGCCTGGTAGAACCGTATAGGCGCCAGCGCCTCGCATCCCGGTTACCTGTCAATGGCCTTTCTGTTTCACCGCAAAGGTCTGTGTGCCGATGGTGATGGTGGCGGCTCGCCCGCTGGTTGACGGATTGGCCGCCGCAAGCGAGGCCCACGCATGATGACAAGCACGACACCCGCGCCCGAGTTGCGGCGCACGCTGCGGGCGAAAGATTATTTCACCTTCGCTTTCGGCTCGATGGTTGGTGTTGGCTGGATGGTGGTGATTGACGACTGGCTCGGGCGTGGCGGCGCAATGGGCGCGATGCTCGGCTTTTTGATCGGCGGGCTGGCGCTCTTTCCCATCGGTTACGTCTACGGGCGGCTGACAGAAAAACTGCCCGACGCCGGCAGCGAAGTCGCTTACACGAGCGCCGTCTTCGCTGACCGCATCAGCTTCGCTACCGGCTGGACGATGACCCTGGCTTACCTGATCGTCTGCCCCTACGAAGCGGTCGCCATCGGGCGCGTCGCCGCTTACGTCTTCCCGCAGATGAACACGATTGAGCTGTACCGCGTCGCTGGCTACCCGGTCTACCTGCCGCACCTGATCGCCGGGCTAGGGCTGACGGCGCTGATCACCTATATCAACCATCGCGGCGTGCAACTGAGCGCGCGCTTCCAGAACGTCACCACCTTCGGGCTGCTTGCGGTCTTTGTGGTCTTCGCCACACTCGGCCTGCTGCGCGGCGATGCGGCAAACTGGCAGCCGTTGTTTGCCGATCAAAGAGGCGTGACCGGCGCGCTGGTCTCAACCCTGCTGGTGCTGCAAATCGTCCCGTATTTTATGACCGGCTTCGAGGCGGCGCCGAAGTGCGCCGAAGAAGCGGCGCGTGACTTTCAAGCGAAACATTTCGTGCGCATCATCTTTGTGGCGCTTGGCGCCGGCATCGTCTTTTATGTCGGGGTCATCGCGGTGGTGACTCGGCTACAGCCGTGGCCGTCGCTGGCGGGCGAACGCTTCGCGACGGCAGTGGCTTTTGAGCGCGCCTTCGGCTCAAGGCTGCTGGTCGAAGTCATCATGCTGGCGGTGCTGCTGTCGCTGCTCAAGATCTTCAACGGCAACTTCATCACGGCGACGCGCCTGTTATTCGCGATGGGCCGCCGTCGGATGCTCGACCGCCGCCTGGCCGCCATTCACGGCGAGCACCGCACACCGACGGTGCCGGTCTTGTTTGTCGGATTGGTTACGGCGCTGGCGGCATTGCTCGGGCAGGCGGTGTTAATTCCGATCTCGGAAGTCGGCTCGCTGGCGTCTGCAACAGGGTGGCTGGCGACCTGTCTGGCTTTCTGTTTTGGGGCGGGCGGCGTGGTGACGCCGCGCTCGCGCATCACCGGCATTATCGGCGCGTTGATTGCCGGGGCGCTGATCGCCATGAAGGTGCTGCCCTGGGTTCCCGGCAGCTTCGGTAAATTTGAATACATTGCGCTCGGCGCATGGGCACTGCTCGGGCTGACGCTCTGGTGGCGTCGCGGCAAGTCATCTCAGAATGGTCTGTAAGCGGGATGCGGGAAAATCGCTGGCGAGCGACGGTCATGCGCCGTGGGCAATCGGCGCGGCTGGCGGCATCAAGGGCAGACAGAGCAGCGCGCTCCGAATCAACCAGGAGGCCAAGTCAGGCTGCGCCCGCCGAGGACATGCGCATGCAGGTGCGGCACCGACTGGCCGGCGGCGTCGCCCGTGTTGATGACGACGCGATAACCGCTCTCGGCAATGTCCATCTGGTTGGCGACCTTGGCGGCAACGTAAAGCAAGTGGCCCATCAAGGAAAGGTCGAGCTTTGACATGTCGTTGAGCGATTCCAGGTTGTGCTCGCGCGGGATGACCAGCACGTGGACTGGCGCTTGCGGGTTGATATCTTTGATCACCACGACCTGATCGTCCTGGTAAATGAAATCCGCAGGCGTATCCTTGGCGGCGATGCTACAAAAGAGGCAGCTTTGTTCCGGCATGTTTTCCATAATCGTCTCATCCGTATTATCGTCCACGCTTTCAATCTCAGTCAAACATAAAACAGTGATGAGTGATGAGTAACCAGGGATGAGTATCGGACAGGGTATTACTCATCACTCATCACTCATCACTTTCTTTACTCATCACTCATTACTTATCATTCATTTCTGAATCGTTCAATGGTCGCGCCGACGGCGCAGAGTTTCTCTTCGATCTTTTCGTAGCCGCGGTCGATGTGATAGACGCGGTCAATGATCGTTTCGCCGCTGCTTGCCAGTCCCGCCAGCACGAGCGACGCCGAGGCCCGCAAGTCCGAAGCCTGGACGCGCGCGCCCATCAAGCCGCCGGTGCCTTCGACGACCGCCTGCCGCCCGTTCAGGCGGATCTTCGCGCCCATGCGCATCATCTCCAGCGCATGCATGAAGCGGTTCTCGAAGATCGTTTCGGTGATGATCGAAGTGCCTTTGGCGAGCGTCATCAGCGCCATGTACTGCGCCTGCATGTCTGTGGGAAATCCCGGAAAAGGCAGCGTCGTAACGTCCGCCGGACGCAGGCGGTCGGCGGCGCTGACGCGCAGTGAAAAGGCGTTGGGGCGCTCGATCTTCACGCCGGTCTCGGTGAACTTATCGATGGCGGCGCTCAGGTGTTGCGGGTTGCAATTGACGATGTCGAGCTGGCCGCCGGTCATGGCAGCGGCAGCAATGAAGGTGCCGGCTTCGATGCGGTCGGGGATAATCGTATGCTCGGCGCCGCCCAGACGCTCGACACCTTCAATGCGCATCTGGCTGCGACCCGCGCCCTCGATGCGCGCCCCCATCTTGTTGAGCAGTTCGGCCAGGTCAACGACTTCGGGCTCGCGCGCCGCATTGATCAACGTCGTTTCGCCGTCGGCGAGCGCCGCCGCCATCATCAAGTTCTCGGTGCCGGTGACTGTCACCTTGTCGAAATAAATCTCGCGGCCCTGCAAACGTTTGGCGCGGGCGACGACATCGCCGCCTTCGAGCGTCACTTGGGCGCCGAGCTTTTCAAAGCCCGACAAGTGGAGGTCAATCGGGCGCTGGCCGATGGCGCAGCCGCCCGGCAACGCCACCCGCGCTTCGCCGAAGCGCGCCAGCAGCGGCCCGAGCGCCAGCACAGAGGCGCGCATAGTCTTGACCAGTTCATAAGGCGCTTCGAACAGCTCAATCTTGTCGGCGGCGATTTTCAGCGTCCGCAGCTCAGGCATCAGGATGTGCGAGCCGAGGTCTTCGAGCAGACGCCGCATGGTGATGATGTCGCGCACGTAAGGCAGGTTGTGCAGTGTCACGGTTTCGGCGGTCAGCAAGGCCGCCGCCATGCAGGGCAGTGCCGAGTTCTTTGCGCCGCTGATGGCAACGCGGCCCGACAGAGGCCGCCCGCCGACGATTCTGAATCTATCCATCCCCTCGCACCATCATTGAAAGCAGATTACTGACCAGTGATGTTAGCATACGCGTCGGAAGCCTGGACAGAAAAAGATGCCGCGATGGGTGTAACCTTTTTGCCGCGTGCGGTGTCTTAATCAGTAGAGGCTGATCGCAGCCTGTAATTGGAGCCTGCGAAAGGAACCAGGTAATATCAAACGTAGTAGAGAGGGAACAATGAGCAAATTGGGTAGAATGAAAAGAATGGTCATCGCCTTTGCGATGGTCGCCGCGTTGACGGTTGGTGCGGCGATAGCGCAGACCGCCGATGAGGGCGCGAAGGGCGGACGTCACGGTCACTTTGGCCGCCACGGCGGGCGCGGTGAGTTCGGCATGATGGGTTTCCGCCATCTCGATCTGACCGACGCGCAGAAGGCGCAGCTCAAGCAGATTCATCAGAGCCACCGCCAGGCCATCGCGCCGCTGCGCGAGCAGATCAAGGCGAAGCGCCAGGAGATTCGCGCCGCGAGCGAAAGCGGCACAGTCAACGAAGCGCTGGTCGCCCAGAAGCTCACAGAGATCGCGCCGCTCGAAGCCAAACTGATGGCCGAGCAGGCGCGCATCCACCAGGAGTCTTTGTCGGTGTTGACCACAGAGCAGAAGACCAAGCTCGACCAGATGCGCGAGCAGGCGAAGACGCGCTGGGCCGAGCGGCGCGCTAACAAACAGACTAACAAGCAGTAACCCTAACCGGCAGGCTCGCCGCGTGCGGGCCTGCCATTTTCAAACGCTTGCATACGAGCGAGGCTAGCCATCGAGATCGAACAGGCCGCGGAGCAGGAACTGGTGAGCCTGGCGCGCCAGGGCAGCGAGGCGGCCTTTGAAGAGATCGTGCGCCGTCACAGCCCGCGCGTCTTCCAGATTGCCAGCCGTTTTTTTCGCCGCCGAGAGATGGTCGAAGAGGCCGCACAAGAAGCTTTCCTGAAAGCTTACACCGAGCTTTCGAGCTATGAAGGGCGCGGCTCGTTCGAAGGCTGGCTGGCACGGCTGACGACGAATGTATGTTTGAACCTGCTGCGTAGCTCGCGGCGGCGGCCTGAAGCAATCGTCGCCGACCTGACTGACGACGAAGGCGAATGGCTCGACAACCGCATGGCCGAACAATCGGCGGCGCGTCACCGCTCGGATGAACGAGGGAGAGTCGCAGCCGACCTCGCTGAAAAGATTTTGCGCGAGCTGTCGGCAGCCGATCAACTGGTGTTGATATCGCTTGACGGCGACGACCTTTCGGTCAAAGAGGTAGCGGCGCTGACCGGCTGGAGTGAGGCCAACGTCAAGACCCGCGCCTCGCGCGCTCGTAGGCGAATGCGCGAAGCCGTTGAAGCTTTATTGAAGCACCGGCGGAAATACGAAACTTCGTAGCGCAATTTGTTTTATTGCACACCGTCTCGCGCAAGCTGACCGCCTTGCGCACCTTCGGTGAGACTATGCGAGACCAGCACATCATTGAATTGCTTGAAGCGAAGCCGGCGAGCCGCCTGCGCGGCGACGAGCGGGCCGCCATCGAAGCGCACGTCGCCGATTGTGGCGACTGCCGGCGCGCCTATCAAGCGGCGCGGCTGGGTGAATCGTTGATCGCGGCGCGCGTCGCCGAGAGCCAGCCGGTTTCGCCCTTCTTCAAAACGCGGGTGATGGCGGCAATCAAAGACCGGCGGCTGACGCCGGAAGCGCCCGCATGGCTGCGGTTGTGGCGAGCCGCCGGGGCGCTGTTGCTGATGATGGCTACTGTGATGGTGATCTTGATCGGCCTGACCGTCTTCGACTATCCCCTGTCATCGCCAGCGCCGGAAGCCATCACCAGCCAGAACAGCTATTCGCTCGATGACATCGTGCTGGGCGTAGACGATACGAGCGATGACGCGGCGGCTTACGATCAGGTGCTTGGGACGATGTACGACGCGGAGGGTGGCGATGGAGACTAGCGTGAAGAACAAGTGGCAGATTCGCCTGGCGGTTTTGCTGATCTTCGTTATCGGCTTCGTCGCCGGGGCGCTGGCGATGAACGCTTACCGCGCACGCCATGTGTCCGCAGGCGCGACGAACCGTCGCGGCAGGTTCGAGCGCGTGATGGAGCAGTTGAATCTCAGCGCCGAGCAGCGCGATCAGGTGAAAGCGATCTTTGATGAGGCGCGCGCCCAGTTGACCGAGATGCGCCGCCAGTCGCAGCCGCGCTTCCGCGCCGTGCGCGAACAGACCGACGCACGATTGCGCGATGTGCTGAACTCGGACCAGTGGGAACAATTCCAAAAACTGACGAGCGAGTTCAGAGAGCGACGCTCACGCCGGGGCAATCGCGACGCCGAGCCGTAAGGAATTGCACACCTGACAGGCCCGCAAGGGGGAGTCATCCCGTGCAATGCGGCGACTGACGACTCGTTTCAATCCGCTATCAATCGCGTCTTCAATTCCAAGTAGAGGTAATGAATTCGTTGGATGCTGTAGAAGCATGTTTCAATCCGCTATCAATCGCATCTTCAATTCCAAGGTCGTCTTCCAGATGCGGAACAAAGCCTTCGCCACCATGTTTCAATCCGCTATTAATCGCGTCTTCAATTCCAAGAGGAGATCGGCTACTTCTTTGCCGCCTATCCTATGCCGTTTCAATCCGCTAATCATCGCGTCTTCAATTCCAAGATAGCGAAAACAGAAGGAGTGCAAATCGCTGAAACTGTTTCAATCCGCTATTAATCGCGTCTTCAATTCCAAGAACCTTGTAAACGCCGCAGAAAACCGGCCCAATTGTGGAGTTTCAATCCGCTAATCATCGCGTCTTCAATTCCAAGAGACCCCATTTTGCGGCCTTTATTCTCAGCCCTTTATCTGCCCATTTCGGCTAACCCCGATTTTTCACCGCCTATTCAGCCGGCTTTGGAATTGTTTTTAAGAGAATTTCTTATTCTATTTTCAAATATCTCAACAGCTAGCCTGTTCCGGCTAACCTCCCCTTTTTTCGCTTTCATGGGGTTAGCCCAAATCGCTTCCAGGTGCGCCCACTTTATTCCCGAATACTCCGCTTGTCAATCGCCTGCCGTCAGCAATCTTGCCGCTGAAAAGCGACTTTATGCGCTTAGGGTCTTTTTTCAAATGAGACAGAGTCAATGCGAAACGGGACATTCCCCGCACCGCTGTCCGAAGTGCTGAAGAAGATGTTCAGCGGAACCACAGGGATGTTCGTCGTGTGCGTCGCCTTGAGTGCGCCGTTTACGTAGAACCTCACCTCATTGGGCTTGGCGACGATCTGATAGACATGCGCCGCGCGCAGGTTCTGTCCGATATCAATCTGCGTTTCAGTCGCCGCGCCGTCCTTCACCGTCCGGCAGGTGACGAGGCTGGCCCCCGAGCTGATGAACTCGATGGCGTTATTGCGATCACTGCCGTTGACGAGGCCGCGGGGCTGGTGGTTGCCGTAGACTATACCCCCGCCGACGTTCGGAGGGTATGGCTCGACGTAGACATCCAGGACGCGAGTCTTGAAGATCAACGCGCCATCGTTGACGGAGAACTGCCGCAGGCCGCGCACCGTGGCGATGCCTTCCCCAATATTCACATTGCTGCAATTCGTCGTCGACAGGGTCACTGAATTAAACTCGAAGCTGATGCAGGAACCCGCATTGGTGGAAGTCGCCCAGTCGGCGACATCCAGGTATCCGGCGTCGAATTGATCCTGTTGGATGAGGATCAATTCGTCGGTCGGCCCCGGAGGTCCCTGTGGCCCTGCCGGGCCTTGCGGGCCTTGTGGGCCTTGCGGCCCGGTAGGCCCTTGAGTCCCCTGTGGCCCGGCAGGGCCAATGAGACCTGTGGGCGAACCGACCCATTCGCCCGCCGCGTTGATCACCGGCGTGCCGGCCACGGCGACCACGCCGTTCACATCAAGCATCGCCTGTGGGGACGTGGTGCCGATGCCGACCTTGCCCGCGTTGTCGATCATGAATTTCGACTGGTTGGTGCGTTGGATGTCAACGATGGGTCCCGCCGTCGCCGTCAGGCGATTGATGAACAGCGTCGGGCGCGGGTAGGTGCTGTAGGGGTCGACGATACCAAAAAAGCCATCAAGATTGCTCAACGAATGGCCCAGCGGGTGGACGACGACCGACGCATTCTTGTTCGCCGCGTTGTTGGCCAGCCCCAGGCCGATGCCTTCGGCGCCGTAGAATTCGAGCTTGTTCAGCGCGTTCACCTCAGAAGAAAAGCGGCTGCCGGCCAGGTACGAGACGTTGCCGCCGCCACCGCTGTTGATGAAGATATTGCCGCCGACATCGAGCTTCTCGACAGGCGTCGTCGTGCCGATGCCGACATCGCCCTGGGTCAGGACGACCAGGCCCGGAATGTAGGGATCCGCGCCTTGGATTCGGCTGCCCGCTACGAAGGTGCGCTGGTTAGCCAAGCCTGTTGAATAGACTTCCAAGCCATTGGCGCTGCTGCTGGTGTTTGTATTCGTGACGTAGAGCCCTTGCTGGTCCGCGTCGTTGTCGACGCGCAGCTTGACCGTGTTCGGGCTAGTCGTGCCGATGCCGACGTTGCCTTGCGTGTAGACCGCATTCGATCCGTTCAACGAAAACGGCGAAGCCCCAGCCGGGCCTTGCGGTCCCTGAGCGCCGGTCGCTCCTGTATCGCCTTTATCTCCCTTGTCTCCCTGCGGCCCTTGCGGTCCCTGCGGGCCAGTTGCCCCGGTGTCGCCCTTCGGCCCCTGTGGCCCTTGCGGGCCAGTGGTTCCTGTGTCGCCTTTAGGGCCTTGCGGTCCTGTGTCGCCTTTCGGCCCGGTCGGAAAGTCTACGAAGGAGATGATCGTGAAAGCCGGAACGACTTCACTATAGCGCCCTGCCCCGCCGCCTGGGCCTTGAAAAGTGAGCCGGCCCGTGCCGGTGGTGGCCGGCGTCTGAAAGGAAATTTTGACGGTGAAACTATCGCCCGGCGTGAACGCTTTGGTAGCGCCCTGGTAAGTGACGGTGATCTGTCCGCTCGCGGGCAATGAAACGGCGAAATCCGCCGCGCTCAGTGTCGAAGAGTTCACCAGCACCGGACTCTGCAACGAGAACGCCGTTCCCGATGCAGCATCAAACGTGAAGGTAAAGACATCGCCCGGTTGAATGTTTTTGTTAGAACTGGGATTGCCGTTTGAAATGCTCAGGAAGATGCTGGCGCTCTGGCCGACTGGAAATAGCGGCGGCGATACCGTCACCACCGGCGTGATCTGGTTGCCTGACTGCGCCAGCGCCGCCGTCATCGGCAATAAAGTCAACGTCAGGCCGAGCAGCAGCCTCGATACAGTTGTGAATACGATTTTTCTCATGTCACTCTCCTTGTTTCAGCGCGTCACCCGCGGGGTCACGATACCGTTGAGCAGTCTCTCACCGCACCCGGTGGCCATTGGTTATTGCCCGCGGCTGATGAGGGTGTTAAACTACCGACCTCTTCTAGCAGTCCGGCAATTCTCCAGCCCGCCATCAGCCGCTGGTTTTCATAGACTATATGCGCGAATCGCGGCTGAACTGGTGGGTCTCACTAGAAAAACTTTTCTACCCTTAGCCGCGCCAGGAGGCGAAACCCGATGAGCAGACAAGCCCCGGAAGACGTGACGCAACTGCTCCTGAAGTGGCGGGAAGGCGACCGCTCAGCACTCGATCAGTTGATGCCGCTGGTCTATGACGAACTGCGCCGGGCGGCGCGGCGCTGTTTGCGCCGCGAGCGCGCCGGGCACACCATGCAGACGACGACGTTAGTGCACGAAGCTTACCTGCGGCTAGTGGATGCCAGCCGCGTGCCCTGGCATGACCGGGCGCATTTTTTCGCCATCGCTGCCGGGCTGATGCGGCGCGTGCTGATAGACGAAGCTCGCAAGCGCCATTTCCAGAAACGCGGCGGCACGCTGGCGCGCATCCCGCTCGCCGAGTCGTTGATGGCTTCGCCCGAACGCGATGTCGAGTTGATGGCGCTCGACGAGGCGCTCGACCGGCTGGCCGCGTTCGCGCCGCGCAAGTGCCGTGTCGTCGAGCTGCGCTTCTTCAGCGGCTTGAGCATCGAGCAGACGGCGGTGGCGCTCGGCGTTTCGACCGACATCGTCAAGCGCGAATGGCGCACCGCAAAGCTGTGGCTCTTGCGCGAGCTCGGCGGCAGCACGGGGGTGAGTGATGAAGCAGACACAGTGGCAGCGCATTGAAGAACTGTTGCAGAAGGCGCTCGACCTGGAACCGAGCCGGCGACAGGCTTTTTTGGAAGGCGCTTGTGCCGGCGACCAACGACTACGCCGCGAGGTCGAGGCCCTGCTCGGCAAAGAAGAACGGGCCAGAAGTTTCATGGAGACTCCGGCCTTTGCCTACCTCGCCGAGCCGCCTGCCGCCGCGTTCATCGGCGCGCACATCAATCACTACCGCATCGAATCGCTGGTCGGCAGGGGCGGCATGGGCGAAGTCTACAGGGCGCGGGACGAAAACCTGCCGCGCACCGTGGCGCTCAAAATGTTGCCCGCCGAGTGTACGGCGGACGCCGACCGCGTGCGGCGCTTCGAGCAGGAGGCGTCTGCCGTCTCCAAGCTCAATCACCCGAACATCATTACCATCTTCGAGATCATTCACGCCGACGGCGCGCGCTTCATCGTCAGCGAATACGTCGAAGGCGAGACGCTGCGCCAACGGTTGACCGACCCGGCGACGGATAGGCCGCAGCGCCTCGGCGTCAGGCAGGCGATTGACATCGCCATTCAAGTGGCCGGCGCGCTCAAGGCGGCGCACACCGCATGGATCATCCACCGCGACATCAAGCCCGAAAATATCATGGTGCGTGGTGACGGTCTGGTGAAGGTGCTCGACTTTGGCATTGCCAAGCTCGGGCAGGGAGACGAACCGGGACGCGGTGATACAGCGATGGAGCGACGCGGCGATGTTGAGTCGCCTATCGCCGCGTCGCTCCATCGCCCCATCGCCGTGTCGTTCACCATGCCGGGCGCGGTGATGGGCACGGCGAGTTATATGTCGCCGGAGCAGGCGCGCGGCGAGCCGCTCGATGGGCGGACGGATATATTCTCGCTGGGCGCGGTGCTCTACGAGATGGTCACCGGCGAGCGGCTCTTCACCGGGGCGACGCACGCCGAGGCCTTCCAGGCAGTGCGCGGCGGGCCGGCGTCGCCGCATTACCGATTCGAGCACGTCCCGAAGGAATTGGAACGCATCATTCGCAAGGCGTTGCGGCACGACCGCGACGAGCGCTACGCTTCGGCGGGCGAGCTGTTGGGCGAGATGGAAGCGCTGAAGCACCGACTGGAAAGCCGCACCAGTCGGCGGGTTGCGAAATTCAGCGCGCTGGCGCTGTCGGCGGTCATGCTGTTTGCAGCCATCGCGACGCTGGCCTCGCGCCGCGAAGTCTGGGACGAACAGGTTCTACGTGATGGGCACACGGCGGCGGTGCGGCGCGCCGTCTTTTCGCCCGACGGGCGCTTGCTGGTCTCGGTCGGCGAAGACCGGCAGGTGATCGTCTGGGACTTCGCGCGGCGCGAGCGGCTGGCAACCTTCACTGACCACACCGATTGGGTCACCGCCGTAGCCTTCTCACCCGACGGCAAACGGTTTGCGACCGGAGGCTTTGACCGCACAGTGATCGTCTGGGATGCGGTCAAGCTAAAGAAAGAGACGGTGCTGCGCGGGCACCGCGACAAAGTCACGGCGCTGGCATTTTCACCCGACGGTCAGGTGCTGGTCACCGCCAATACCGCGAACGCGCCGGAAGACCGTGCCACGCTGCTCTGGCGCGTCGGCAGGTGGCAACAGTTTGCACAGATTCCGCTCGGCGCAAACGAAGTCCAGTCGCTGCTCTTTCCGGCGGGCGGCAGGCTGATGATCTATCCCTGTGAAACCTCGCCGCTGCCGAACACTTGGGACGTGAGCACAGGGCAACCAGTAGGTAATCAGTTTGATCCGGCCTGGAACAGCCAGAGCGCGGCGCTCTCGCCCGACAGCGCGCAGTTCGTCGGCGTGACGAGCGGCGGTGAAGTCATCTTTGCCGACTTCAAGCGACGGCGGACGCTCGGTCATGACAAAGGGCATGAGGACAACGGGCGCGCCGTCGCCTTTTCACCCGATGGGCGACTGGTGGCGACCGGGGCGGAGAACATTATCCTGTGGGACGCGCTGACTCGCCGCAAGATCACCACTATTGATTACCCTTCAATCGTCTGGAGCGCGACGTTTTCGCCCGACGGGCGCTGGCTGGTAACGACACACGGCGACGGCGCGATCCGCGTGTGGGACGCTATGGAACGGCGGCGCGCCGTCGGCTTCAACGAGCACGATGGCCCGGTGCGCGCCGTCGCCTGGGCGCAGGATGGCAGGCGCTTCGCTTCGGCGGGCGAAGACCGCGCCGTAATGGTCTGGAATGCCGAGACCGGGCGCAGAGAGATGCTACTCGTCGGGCATCCCACGCGCGTGACCGGCCTCGCCTTCGCGCCCGACTCAAAAACGCTGGCCTCGGTTGACCTCGACGGGACGGTCATCCTCTGGGACCTCGAAGCGCAGCGCGAGCGGCTACGATTCGGGCATCCGGGCGACAAGACGGTCAGCTACTGTGTGGCGCTGTCACCTGATGGCCGTCTGGTGGCGACATCACATGGCGTCTACGAGACCGCGACCCGACGCCAGTTAGCCAATTTCACGTATAGCCACTGGCTCAATGCGAGCGCGATTTATGGGTTAGCCTTTTCCGCCGACGGCACGCGACTGGCCATCGCCAACGCGCACGGACTGCAATCCGTCTGCGACACGGCAACCTGGCAATTAGTCGAGCAAGTAGACCTCAGCCCGCGACAATTCATCAGCATCAGCCTCGCGCCGGATGGCAAACAACTGGTGACCGGCGAAGACGGCGGCAGCATCCAGTTGTGGACGATGCAGCCGCTGGCCGCGACCGCCGTCATCGGCCAGCATGCGGCGCGCGTTAAGTCGGTCGCTTTCTCGCCCGATGGCCGTCAAGTCGCTTCAGCCGGCGACGACAAGCTGATCACGTTATGGGATGTCAGCAGCCGCAAGCTGATCACTCGCATCGGACTGCACACTGCCCCGGTCTACGCCATCGCCTTTTCGCCCGACGGCACGCATTTAATCTCCGGCGAGCACGACCACTCGGTGCGACTGTACACGCGCCATCACACGCTCTGGGGCTTCCGCTTCGACTGATTGCCGGTCACAGCGAGAAGGCCAGGGTGTTGGATTCGATGCCGTCGTTCAAGACGCGGATTCCTGCCTGGACCCATGCGGCAGTGGACTTGTCTAAGCCATTATTCTTCAGGAGTCGCCAGGTTGCTGTTATGCCTTGCTGCTTAGATTTTCAAGTATTGGTCATAATCTATCGCCGGCACAGTACCGGTTTTCTTTAGACGCTTGAGCAAATTTAAAAAGAATGAGGCGAGCGCCAGAGAGGGGCCTGTCATTTCAATCCTCTATCAATGGCGCCTTCGATTCCAAGGTATGCCCAACGCCCGCGTTCAGCGAGGCCGCGAACGGCACTCCGATGAGCCAGGTGAACCGCGCGGCCCGCGCTCCGGTACAACGTCTTGTTGGGCGGCTCTTTTGAGAGCGATGAATCCTAAAGTTCTACCTTGTCATAAATCTCGTTGAGAGATAGCTCACAGCCCACGGATGCCAACTCCATGAGCTCTCGTAGATTATTGAATACTGACAGCAACCATTTCCTATTCGGCTGCCTTGTGTAATATTCAACTTTGGGATGATCCTGGGTCACCAGCAAGTAATCGGAAAGTGAATCCACAGTTCGATAATGGTCGAATTTCTTGCCTCTGTCATAAGCCTCAGTAGAATCTGAAAGGACCTCAACAATGAGCGTGGGGTTTAACAGGGTATCTTTATGATCGTCTTCAAACTTTGGCTCGCCACAGACCACAACCACGTCGGGATAAGTATATAGCCCGGTCGCCTGTATCTTCACCCGCATATCGCTTGGATATACTTTGCAGGGCCGCTTCTTCAACTGTGATCGGAACTCCCCCACGAGATTGGCGACAATTAAATTGTGACGCTCACTGGCTCCGGCCATTAGAAAGATTTCGCCGCCGAAATATTCACTTTTCGTCTCGGCTTTACGCTCAATGGCCAAATAGTCTTCGGGGGTGAGAAGCGGCTTGTGGTATACCGACATGGGTAGCTCCTTATGAACTCTTCACAGCAAGAATTTACCACGAAATACGCGAAGCCGCCCAACTCAAGGTTCTCTATTGCCTTCTGCCAATAAGCTTCCGATTCCACATAAAGGCTTTAGCATCGGCGTGCGGCTAAGGTCAGGGAAGGATAAACCAGCTTGTTAGACCTCGCTTACCTGGGTAAGCGTCTAACCGAACCTATCCGGGCGCGTCGTGCCGTTTCAATCCGCTATCAATCGCGTCTTCAATTCCAAGTACACGTTCGTGACCAAGATCAACGATCCCGACTGGAAGTTTCAATCCGCTATCAATCGCGTCTTCAATTCCAAGGCGGATTGAAGAGCCGGGCGTGCGGGCGTATCAAGCCGTTTCAATCCGCTAATCATCGCGTCTTCAATTCCAAGAGACCCCATTTTGCGGCCTTTATTCTCAGCCCTTTAAGTGCCTATTTCGGCTAACCCCGATTTTTCACCGCCTATTCAGCTGGCTTTGGAATTGTTTTTAAGAGAATTTCTTATTCTATTTTCAAATATCTCAACAGTTAGCCTGTTCCGGCTAACCTCCCCCCTTTTTTCGCTTTCATGGGGTTAGCCCAAATCGCTTCCAGGTGCGCCCACTTTATTGTCGAATACCGCGTTTGTCAATCGTCAGCCAACCGCCGCCACCATCGTGGAAGCCACCTCTGGCGCGGGGGAACCCTTTGCGCACACGGGAAACACGACTAATCAAAGAGTGACGCGGCGACACGGGGACCGAGGCGACGCGGCGAGGGAAGAAAACGACGGGGCGATGAGGCGAT
>JBJMGU010000021.1:0-12331 GCA_045807765.1 Blastocatellia bacterium | reverse complement strand
CGGGAGAGCAATAAACTACTGAATCGCCAACTCAATCACTCGGAGTCACATGATGAAATTTGCCTTTGCCGTGCTATTGGTTCTCTGTGCATTTCTCGGCTCAATCGGCGGCTCAATCGCTGGACTTGAGGCCGCACCCCTGACAGGTCAAGCCGACCCGCTAAGATTTCCTGAAGAAAAACACCTGCGCAATATCCGCCAATTGACCTTTGGCGGAGAGAATGCCGAAGCCTATTTTTCAGCCGACGGCAAGAAGCTGATCTTCCAATCAACTCGTGACGGGTATCCATGCGATCAGATTTATGAGATGAGTATTGACGGCACCGGCCTGCGCAAGCTTTCGACCGGTAAAGGCCGGACGACCTGTTCGTATTTTCTACCGGATGGCAAACATTACATTTACTCTTCGACACATCAAGCAAACCCCGAATGTCCGCCGAAGCCCGACTATTCGCGCGGCTATGTCTGGGCCATCTATCCCTCTTATGACATCTTCAGCGCCAATGCCGACGGCTCCAATTTGAAGAACATCACGAACTCTCCGGGCTATGATGCCGAGGCGACCATCGCGCCCAACGGCAAGCGCGTCGTCTTCACCTCGATGCGCGACGGCGACCTGGACATCTATACGATGGACTTGAACGGCAAGAACGTGAAGCGACTCACCAACGAGACGGGTTACGATGGCGGGCCGTTCTGGTCTTACGACAGCCAATGGATCGTCTATCGCGCGCACCACCCGACGAGCGAGAAAGATGTCGCCAATTACCGGGCGCTGCTTAAAGAGAACCTGATCCGCCCGACGACGCTGGAAATCTGGGTCATGAAAGCCGACGGCACAGGCAAACGCCAGGTCACGAGTAACGGCAAAGCGAACTTCGCCCCTTACTTCTTCCCCGATGGCAAGCGCATCATCTTCTCATCGAACGCCGATGATCCGAAGGGGCGTAACTTTGACCTCTATGTCGTCAATGTGGATGGCACAGGCCTTGAGCGGATTACGAACTACGGAGAGTTTGACGGCTTCCCGATGTTTACACCTGACGGCAAGCGGCTCGTCTTCGCCTCGAACCGGCATGGTCAGGTGCGTGGCGAAACCAATATCTTCATCGCCGATTGGGTCGAATGACCATCTGTCATCTTCCAAAGGGCCGTGGCCCTCATCGTTAGCCAGGCAATGAAGACTGCAGCCCATTCGAATAAAATCAAAAAAATAATTGACAAGCCAATGCCAATGGATTATCTTGTCGCTATGTTGAAAATGATTTTCAACATCATAGCCTAAATAATCTCCGGTCGAAGTGAGTGACCGGGAGATGATCGCGACACCGTCGCTGACAGGGCTTTTGTCAGCAGGTCGCCAAAGCTGGATTGGTGAAATTGCAGAGCGTCCTTTGAGTCCTTGCCACGGAACCCGCTCTTCAGACGTTGATCGCTTCCCCATCATTGTCAGGCAGGAGGGCTTTCGTCATGCTATGGTTTTCTCGCCGATTCGCTCCATTGTTCTCTATCGTCATCGCCACTTTGATCATTCTGGGGCAGGCTCACGCCGAGTCGCCAGAGTTCACCCTCCGAGGAAAAGTGCTTGACCCGAGTCAAGCGCCTATCGTTGGGGCACAGATCACCGCCACCCCTGATGGAAGCCCGTCGGGTTATTCAACCGTCTCTAATACCTTTGGTGAGTTCTCGCTATTGCTTAAACCCGGCCACTATATCGTCCATATTTTCGCCAACGGGTTTGAAGAAACATCAAAAGCCATCAGCATTGCGACGGGAGCGACAGAATACCTGGAGATCGGTTTACAGATCGCCGCGCCCCACGACACCATCACGGTTGTCGGTACGGATTATCTGGAGCCGGCCATCAGCAGCGCGACCCGAACGCTGACACCGCTTCGCGATACTCCACAATCGATCACGGTCGTGACGCGCGAGCAGATCAAAGACCAGCAGATGTTGAGCCTCGGCGACGTCGTTCGCTATGTGCCCGGCGTCACCGTTCATCAAGGCGAAAACAATCGCGACCAGATCATTTTTCGCGGCAACAGTTCGTCAGCTGATTTCTTCCTCAACGGCGTGCGCGATGACGTGCAATACTACCGCGACCTTTACAATCTCGATGCGGTCGAAGTCCTGCGCGGCCCCAACGCCATGATCTTCGGGCGCGGCGGTGGCGGCGGGCTCATCAACCGCGTCAGCAAGGAAGCCGGCTTTGCGCCGCTGCGTGAAGTCACGCTGCTCGGCGGCGGCTATGGCAATAAACGGGTCGCGGTTGATTTCGATCAGCCAATCAGCGACCGGATTGCCTTTCGCCTGAATGCGATGTACGAGAACTCCGGCAGCTTTCGGGATTTCGTCAATCTCGAACGCTATGGCATCAGCCCGACTTTGACCTTGATGCCGAACGAGCGAACGAAAGTCACGCTGAGCTACGAGAACTTTCGCGATCACCGCACAGCGGATCGCGGCATCCCTTCGTTTCAGGGAAAACCAGTTGCCATAGACATCGCAACCTTTTTCGGCAATCCCGACGAAAGCCGCGTTCGCGCCCTTGTCAACCTGGGAACCGCCGCTATCGAGCACCAGGGAGGCAGGCTGAATATTCGCAATCGCACACAGTTTGGCGGCTATGACAGGTTCTACCAGAACTTTGTGCCCGGACAGGTTACAGCGGATCAGACGCAAGCAGCGCTCACGGCTTACAACAACGCCACCGAGCGCTTGAACATCTTCAATCAGACAGACCTGACCTATTCCCTGTCTACAGGAAATATCCGTCACACCCTGCTCGGAGGCGTCGAAGTTGGTCGCCAGTTAACCGACAACTTTCGCAACACAGGTTTTTTCAATAACTCCGTCACATCGATTTTCCTGCCGCTTTCCGACCCGACGGTCCGCACGCCAGTGACCTTTCGACAGAGCGCAACGGATGCAGACAACCGCTTGAAGGTGAACCTAGCCGCCGCCTACGCGCAGGATCAGATCGAGCTTTCGCGTTACGTTCAAGTGATCGCCGGGCTGCGATTCGACCGTTTTGACTTGCAATACCACAACCACCGCACCGACGATCACCTGCGCCGCACTGATCATCTGATGTCACCACGGGCGGGCGTCATTTTCAAGCCGGTCACTCAACTCTCTGTCTATGGCAATTACAGCGTCTCGTACTTGCCCAGTTCAGGCGATCAATTCTCGTCGCTGACAACGATCACTCAGCAGGTCAAGCCGGAAAAGTTCAGCAACTACGAAGTGGGCCTTAAGTGGGATATTACACGAGCGCTGTCGTTGACAGCGGCGGGTTATCGTTTGAACCGCACCAACACGCGGGCGACGGACCCCAATGACCCGACGCGCATCATACAGACCGGCAGCCAGCGAACCAATGGATATGAGGTTGGCTTGAATGGGAATATGACTCGGGCCTGGAGAATTGCCGGCGGCTACACTTTCCAAGATGCGTTCATCACCCGCGATACGGTCGCGGCGCGGGCCGGCGCGCAAGTCGCGCAGGTGCCGCATCACACTTTCTCGCTTTGGAATAACTATCAGATATTGGCAAGACTGAGCGCCGGTTTGGGTCTGATTCGCCGGTCAGACATGTTTGCGACAGTTGACAACAAAGTGACATTGCCGGGTTACACACGGGCCGACGCAGCGGTCTTCTTCAGGCTGACAGAGAAGCTACGCCTTCAGGCGAATGTTGAGAACCTTTTGGATAAGCGCTATTACTTGAACGCCGATAGCAATACCAACATCTCGCCCGGTGCGGCGCGCACACTCCGCGTCGGGCTGACGGCCAGATTCTAAGGTATGAGCACAATCTTGCCGTAAGCGCCCGGCTTCATCACTTCTTGATGAGACCGAGCGGCATCGGCAAGCGTCAATTCCTGGCCGGCGACCGGGTTGAGCGTTCCCATTTCAAGCCCTGCGACGAGCGCCGCATGGATGCTCGCCAGCTCGCGCTCAGAGGCGTTGAAAAGAGTCATGCCGAGGATCGTCGCATCGCGGCCCATCGCATCGCGCGGGTTGATCTCAATCGTTCCGCGATTGCCGATGACGACAACGCGCCCACGTGGCGCCAGCACCGTCAGGTCTTTGGCGAGATTGACGTTGGCCAGCATTTCAAGAATCACGTCAACGCCGCGACCGTCTGTGAGTTGCATCAACCGATCGAGATAATCAGCGGCGCTATGGTCGAGCACATGATGCGCGCCGTTCTCCTTGACCAGTTCGCGCCCGCGCTCCGTCCCGCCTGTGCCGATGACCGTGAAACCGGCTGCACGAGCCAGTTGCACGGCCCCCGTGCCGACGCCGCCCGACGCGCCATGCACGAGCACCGTTTCGCCCGGCTGCGCTTGAGCCCGCTGAAATAGCGCCCGATATGCCGTCGCATAGGGAACGTTGACCGCCGCGCCTTGTTGATAACTGACACGCTCGGCCAATCGGTGAACTTGATTCTCTTCGCAAAGCGCCTGCTCGGCATAAGCGCCGGTGAGCGAGCCGGAAGTGTAAACCCGGTCGCCGGCCTTGAAGCGTCGCACGCCTTCACCGACAGCCACCACGTCACCTGCGGCATCGCTCCCCGGCGTGTAAGGCAGCGGCGGCTTGCGGGCATGCATCCCGGCGCGGATGTACGTGTCAACCGGGTTTACGCCAACGGCGCGGATGTGCACGATGATCTGGTGCGGACCCGCTTCAATGTCTGGCACTTCTTCAAGCTTCATCACTTCGGGGCCACCGAATTCGTGGACTCTGATCGCTTTCATGTTTTCCTCCGATGGACATGGCCTTTTGGTCTCGGGCCGAATGTCCGATTCACCATTTTGATCACATCGCCAATAACATCTCTTCCATCGCAAGCTGGCGGTTGAGGTTGCGGGTCAGCCCCTGCATCACGCACTCGATGCGCTCGGCCCAATCGCTGATCTGTTCGAGCGTTGCGACCTCGGCGAGCCGTTCAAGGCGCGGCGCGATGTCGCCGTTGGTCAGCGCCTTGCCGTTATCGCCGAGTTTCAGGTGAAACACGTCTGCGAGCAAGACCAGCAGCGCATCCAGGTGGCGCTCGAACTCTTCACGCTCAAGCTTCTTCGCCAGATGCTCTGCCGCCTGCATCAGCTTGATCGTGTCGCGCGCAACCATGACCGCTTCGAGCAGATCCATCATCATCGAGCGCTGCTCGCGATAGACGCCGAGGTCAATTTCGAGCGCCCGCCCGATGCTGCCGCGCGCCAGTTGTGCCAGCAATTGATTCTCGCCAGCCGGACGTTTGTAATTTTCATTCAAAAAGGCTTCGAGGTCAGCGGCGTTGAGTGGCGCAAAGCTCACCATCTGACAACGCGAGCGGATGGTCTGTAACAGCGCGTACGGCTTTGGGGTTACCAGGACGAGTTGCGTCGTCGCCGGCGGCTCTTCCAGTGTTTTCAGAATGGCGTTCGCGGCTTCGACACGCAGCCATTCAGCTTCATCAATGATAAACACACGGCGACGACCATCACGGGGGCGATACTGCGCTTCTCGTGCCATGTCGCGCATCTGTTCAATCTTGATGAACTGACTCTTGGTATCCTTCTTGGCCAGCGGGTCTTTGCTTTCGCGGTAGATGGTGAACACATCGATATGCTCGCGCGCCGCAATCTTGATGCACTGGTCGCAAACGCCGCAGGCATCGTCATCCATCGGTCGGCGGCAGTTCAACGCCTGCGCCAGAGCGAGCGCGAACTGATGCTTGCCGACGCCGCGCGGCCCGGCAAAGATCAACCCCTGGCGGATGCGGTCTTCGGCGACAGCGCGCTTGAGCAGCTGTTTGACGCGCTCATTGCCGGCGAGTGACGAAAAAGGCATAGGAATAGGGGCTAGGGGCTAGGGACTAGGGGCTAGCAGAAAGCCTTGCCGACAGCTATGAAGCAACCAGAAGCCATCCGCCAAAGTTTCTCCCTAGTCCCTAGTCCCTAGTTCCTAGCCCCTGCATTGTAGCAGTTCACTCGGCGGCGTGTTAATCTACACGGCGATGCTGAAGAACTTTCTCGAATCGCGGCTCGAAAAATGGAAGCGGCTCGAAGAACTGACGGGGCGCGCCTCGCGTTTTCGCCTGAACAACCTGAGTGGCGAAGAGGTGCGCGAGTTCGGCAGGCTCTACCGCCGCACGGCTGCCGACCTGGCCATCGCCCGCGAAGAGGTGCGCGATCAGCGCTTGATCAACTACCTCAATCATCTGGTCGGACGCGCCCACGGGGCGATCTATCGCAGCGAATCATCGGGCTTCTCGATCATCTGGAATTTCTTTCGCTATGAATTCCCTGCCGTCTTTCGCCGGACGTTCGCCTACACGCTCGCCGCTTTCTTGATCTTCGCTGCGGCGACCGCCTTCGCCTGGATGGCCTGCACGTTTGACGAAGGCTTTGCCGATCAGATCGCGCCGGGCCTGAAGCGGGATATTGCCGCGCACCATAACTGGACGGAAAGCGTCAACAAAGCTAACTCGCTGGCGGCGACCTCGATCCAAACGAACAACATCATGGTGACGTTTTACGCTTTCGGTGGCGGCATCTTTGCGGGGCTGGTAACGGTCTGGGTGCTGATCCAGAACGGCTTGCTGCTCGGCATGGTTTTCGGCCTCTGCATCAAGTACAAGTTCTGGGACATTCCGATTTTCGTCGCCGGTCACGGCGTCATCGAGTTGACGGCCATCTTTATCGCCGGCGGCGCGGGCTTGATGATCGGCAAGGCGATGTTGATGCCGGGCGACCGACGCCGAATCGATGCGCTGGTGACGAATGGCCTCGAAGCCGTAAGACTGATTATGGGCTGTGTGCCGATGCTGCTGATTGCCGGCATGATCGAAGGCTTCATCTCGCCCGCGCCCATCCCGGCCATGATTAAATTTACGGTCTCAGGGATGAGCCTGTTGGCGATGACGGCATACTTTCTCAAGCCGGATCGGCGCTTGAAGAAGCCCTCTTAAAGCTGACCAGAAGGCTCATAACAAACCGCGCTCTTTCACCTCTAAATACTTATTAACCAGCTCAAGCGCCAGGCGACCGGCGGGGACATCAAGCGCCAGCCCGCCGGCATGGCGGATGCGTGTGAGCGCTTCTTCGCGCTGGCGCAGAATGTCTTCGGCGATGCCCTGACGATAAACCTCTGCGGGACTTTTGGGAGCGCTGCGCACCAGCTCGCGCAGATCGGTATCGCCGATGGTAATGATCAGCGGCAGGTGGCGAGGAATCAGCTTCGAGGTGTGCGCCAGCAGTTCCGCCGACGCGTCGCGGTCAACGAGGTCTGTAAGAATAACGACAAGCGAGCGGCGATGGCAGTTGACGCTGAAGAAGTTGAAGGCGCGCGCATAACTGGGCTCGATCATCTGCGGTTCGAGCGCGTAAAGCGCTTCCATCAGTCGGTTGACTTGATCGCGACCGCGCTGCGGCGGCAGGTAGCTGACCACCTTGCGTGCGAACGCCACCAGCCCAACCTTGTCGCCGCCCGCCGCCGCAACGTAGCCAATAGATAGCGTCGCGTTGATAGCGTGATCGAGCTTGGTCAGCTTGCCGATGCGGGCCGTCATCAAGCGGCCCGTGTCGAGCAGCACGACGATGTTTTGGCTGCGCTCGATGGTGTACTGTCGCGTGATCAGCTTGCCGCGCCGCGCCGTTGCCGGCCATGAGATGTGGCGAATCTCGTCGCCAATGACAAACTCGCGCATCGATTCGAACTCGCGGCCCTGCCCCCTCAATCGCATGCGCCGCAGGCCCGGCTCCGGGCGGCGATTGCGGTGTGCGTAAATCTCGTGCTTCTTCGCTTCACGAATGTCCGGGTAGACCTTAACGGATTGCGCCGTGTCGCAGGTGAACTGCTTCCACAGCAGGCCGAGACGGGAGCGAAAACGCACGGCGGTCTTGCCAAATTCATAACTGCCGCGCGCCGTCGGGATCAGCCGGTAGCGCCAGGCGCGCGAGCGGTTTGGGGTCACCGTCAAGCGCACTTCGCGTGGCTCAGCCAGTTCCATTTGTGGCGGGTACTCATCTTTGACGATGAAGGTGACTTTGCGCGGCGCGCGGTTGGTGATCTTGAGCGCGACTTCGTTCTCCGCGCCCATCGAGAAGCGATTTTCGACACTGCGGCTGATACGAAAGGCGCTCGACTTCTCGGAAACCAGATAATCGCCGATGGCCGCGGCGAATAGCGCTACATCATAGAGCAGTGTGAAATAGAGGATGTCGCGGTCAAACCAGCCGAGCGCCAGCAGCACAAGCCCAAGCGCCAAAAGTCCGATGAATCGTTTCGTGAAGACGAATCTCAAAACCAGTAGTCCTCATTAATGCTGCCGCGCTCAAGCCCTTGAAACAATTCGGCAACGCTCGCGAACTGTGCGATGGTATGCACGGCAGCCATAATTTGGTAAGGCAATTCCAAACCTCGCACCGCCTCGTGCGCGGCAATCCACATCTCTTCCTCGACCTCTTCGGCATTGGGCGTGGTGCTGAATTCGCCCTCAATCGGGTAAGCGAAGGTGATCATGTGATAGACAGGGCCGGCATGCGCACTGGTATTGATGTCGCGCAAAGGCACGAGGCGGGCGCAATCAATTTCAACGCCGATCTCTTCCAAGACTTCGCGCGCCGCCGTCGCCTTTATATCAAGGTCGTCCACATCGCGCCGTCCTCCCGGAAAGACATAAGCCCCGGGGTAGTAACGAAAGTGCGCGGGTCTCCGGCTCAGATAGACTTCGATGCCCTGAGGCGAATCTCTGACGAAAGCCACTGCCGCCGCCGGTATCGGATGCTCGCGCATAAGCGTCCTGAGAGCAAAGTCATGAGCATGGAGAATCATTTCATCACTCATGACTACGCAGATTATCTTGGTATTTCGATTCCCGCGATGACTTCATCGAGGACTTGATCGGGCGTCGCACCTTCGATCTCGGCTTCCGAGCGCAGTACGATACGGTGGCGTAGGACAGGTCGGGCCATCTCTTTGACATCGTCGGGGGTGACGAACGTGCGCCCGCGCATGGCCGCCAGCGCCTTTGTGCATAACAGCAGAGCAACAGCGGCGCGCGGGCTGGCCCCCCACGAGATGTTCAGCGTGTTGCGGGTGGCGCGAATCAACGCGACGATGTACCGCAGCACGCCTTCCTCGACCGTTACATTTCTCACTTCGGCGCGGCATTCGAGCAAGAGCGCCAGGTCGTTGATGGGTTGAATGAAGATATCATCGAGACGGCGAGCATTAAACCCGGCATTCCAGTTAGCGACGATGCGCAGCTCTTCATCAGCGCCCGGATAATCAACCAGGATTTTCAGCATGAAGCGGTCGAGTTGCGCCTCTGGAAGCGGGTAAGTCCCCTCGTACTCGATGGGGTTCTGCGTGGCCAGCACAGTGAACATTGGCGACAGCTTATGAATCTCACCGTCAATAGTCACCTGTCGCTCTTCCATAGCTTCGAGCAAGGCGGCCTGGGTCTTGGGCGGCGTGCGGTTGATCTCGTCTGCAAGCAGCAAGTCAGTGAAAATCGGCCCGTGCCGCAGGGTGAAGGTCGAGGTCGCCATATTGAATATGTTGGTGCCGGTGACATCTGCTGGCATCAAATCGGGGGTGAACTGGATGCGTCCGAACTGCGCGCCGATAGCGCGCGCCAGCACTTTGACGAGCAGGGTCTTAGCGGTGCCGGGGACGCCCTCGATAAGCGCATGCCCCTCTGTGAGCAAGGCGACAAGAACCTGCTCGATGACAGTGTCCTGACCGACGATGGCTTTGCGCACTTCGCCCTTGAGGTGTTCGACAACGGCGTTGACAGACTGAGGCAATGGACAGTCCTCCAAATTTCGCATGCGTTCTGTGATGATGCGTATGGGCGAATCGAAACTGCCGCTCGCCGGGTGCTGCCTAAGAAATCGACAGCACAAGAATAATCGCTTGTCGGCGGTCTCGCAAACCTTAACGCGTGTTTGTGGCTCGCATCTTGAGCCAGGGGTCTGAGGTCGAGCGATTTACGCGCCCGCGGTGTGGGCATCCGGCTTGCTAGAAATAGATCATGCCGAGCAAAGAAATAGCGCATCGATGGTTCAGGAAAGTTGTGCCAAGTATGAAATGCTGTTCAAGTTATTCATCAACCAATTCCTTGCAGCTGTTAGAAAGAAATATGTTGCTTCGAAATGCAAAAGGTGTTAAAGTCCGAAACTGTCACCATGAACCAACCCCACTCCGGTTCAGACAGCCCCGCACTTTAATGCAATTGAGTCTCTTTCGCAGGACGCTCTCGCACCGTCTTCCTCATCCGAGAGCAGGTAAACCGCAATGATCAAGTTTGGGACATCCGGTTGGCGAGCAATCATCGCCGATGAGTTTACGTTTGCGGCTGTGCGCCGTGTGACTCAAGCCATTGCCAACCATCTGCAGTCGGAGGCTGCCGGTTCAAAAGTCATCGTTGGATACGACACGCGCTTTATGGCGGAAGTGTTTGCAGCAGAGGCGGCAAACATTCTGGCAGCGAAGGGCTTTCAACCACTCTTATGTGACCGCCCGACGCCGACGCCGGCCATTGCTTACGCGATACGCGCGCAGCGCGCGAGTGGCGGGATCAACTTCACGGCTAGCCATAACCCGCCGCAGTATTGCGGCATGAAGTTTTCAACCGCCGACGGCGCACCGGCGCTGCCGGAAGTGACCGGCGCAATCGAGCGTGAGATACAGCGGCTCGGCGAAGGCGAAAGCGTTGCGGGCTCAAGGTCGGACGCAGTTGAGAGCCTGTCACTGGTTGACGATTACCTCGGCGACCTGGGCACGAAGATAGATTTTGGGGCGATTGCCAGCGCCGGCCTGCGCGTCGTTTACGACCCGCTGTGGGGCACGGGGCGCGGCTACTTGAACAAAGCGCTCGCCGACATCGGCGGTGAAGTCGTAATGCTGCATGACTGGCGCGATGTTTATTTCGGCGGCCATAGTCCTGAGCCTGACGAAGAGTACCTGCACGAGATGCGTGATCGCGTCGTCGGCGGTGGCTATCATCTCGGCGTTTCGACGGATGGTGATGCTGATCGCTTTGGCATATTGGATCGAGATGGGACGTTTATTTCGCCGAATCAGGTAATCACCTTGCTTGTGGATTACCTGGCCGAATCGCGCGGCTGGACAGACGCCGTCGCCCGTTCGGTGGCGACAACGCACCTGGTGGATCGCGTCGCCAAGAAACGCGGGATTAAGGTTTATGAAACGCCGGTTGGATTCAAGTTTATCGGGCAGTTGATCACTGAAGACAAGATCGGCATTGGCGGCGAAGAGAGCGCGGGACTTTCGATCCGCGGCCATTTCCCTGAAAAAGACGGCATACTAGCTTGCTTGCTGGTTGCCGAGATGGTTGCCCGACGCGGCGTCAGTGTCGGCGAGATGGTCGCACAGATATACAAAGACGTCGGCAAGCTGGTGAACGGGCGCGTCGGCGTTCGCTTGACGACGGAGTTGCAACAGGCTCTGCCTGAAAAGCTTGCAAGTGGGCCGGCGGAGTTCGACGGTCGCCGGGTCGAGACAGTAAGCCGTGTGGACGGTGCGAAGTTTATTCTTGAAGACGGGTCATGGTTACTGATGCGCCCGTCGGGAACGGAACCGCTGGTTCGGGTTTATGCAGAGGCGTCGAACGAGCAAGAATTGGAGGTGCTACTTGAGTCAGGCCGCAAATACATTCTTAGTAAACCGCATTAACGCGACAACGAAGTCTCATCCGGCAGCGAAAAAGGGCATTCGTATGCATCGCGCTTTCGACAGTGTCGTCCTGGCCGTGATCCTCGCGGCTTGCGGCATCTGTGTGTCGTACTACCTGAGAACGCGGGCTGAATTCAGCGCCGCTTTGAGCAAGAAGGAGGCCGCCACAGAGCGGCTCACCCGTGTGACGAGCGATGTCGAGCGACTGGAGCGCGACGTGCAGCGATTGCGCACGGATGCTAAAGCGTTCGAGGAGCTAGCGCGACACAAGTTCGGTTTTGTCCGCGAAGGAGATGTAGTCATCAAGCTGGCGCAGAGCGGCAATGATGATTCGGGCTCATCTCCGGTGCAGGAGGTTCGGCTGGCAAACTTGACACCGCAAGCGGCGACCGGCTATACTGGCCTTTCTCATTAGAGTGATAGATTTATCGCGGGGTGGAGCAGTCTGGTAGCTCGTTGGGCTCATAACCCAAAGGTCGCAGGTTCAAATCCTGCCCCCGCAACCAATCCTGAGGGCCGCAAGGCCCTCATTTCATTTGGGTTACAGCCGTTCTGTTTATTCAACCTGATACCCTCCCCCGTCTAATTCAAGCCGCTAGGTAACGGTTTAGGTAACAATTCTCAGTTGATCGCTTCG
>JBJMGU010000020.1:0-25349 GCA_045807765.1 Blastocatellia bacterium | reverse complement strand
CGGTTAGGGATTCGAATTCCATAAAACTACACAACTATAAATGGCCCAAGCCATCAGCTTCAAGTGTGGCCGCAAGGACAAGGAAACGCAGAACGGGACGAACTGTAAACGCTGAGATGGCGACGCGATGTTGTCTATCATCGGCGTGCGGGGATAAACTTCTATTACCGATGGCCGCAGAATCACCAGACAAACAGCAATGCGCGGGGTGAGGCGCGACACTGGCCGCGAACCTGCGCTACTGCGTCAACTGCTATCGCCCGGTGGCGGGCGCCCGTCCATCGCGGGCGCACGTCGAGACGGCTCGACAGGTAGAGACAACGCACCGCCCCGACCCGACGACCGTCTTTCTGCCCGAAGTTCATGAAGCCAACCTGCGCCGCGCCCGCCGCCGCAAGCGCGCCCTAATCGTTTCTGCAACCGTCATCCTGCTCGCCACCGCCGCCATAGCCATCTGGCTGGCGCTAACCCATCAATCGCCCGAGCAGCGTCAGACGCTGGCGCGCAGCGAGATGGCCCGCCGCGAGTTGCGCTTGATGGCCGAGGCGCTCGAACACTTTCGCAACGACATCGGGCGTTACCCGACGGGCGTCGAAGGGCTGCATGGCTTAATCAATCGCCCGGCGGCCTTCAGGCCGACCGACGCCGCGCGCGTCAATCAGTGGCTCGGGCCGTACCTGGAGCGGCTGCCCGAAGTTGACCCGTGGGGCAACGATTACGTCTACGAAGTGACCGAAGCAGGGCAGGGGTTCTTGCTCTACTCGCACGGGCCGGGGGGCGAAACCGGCTCTGATGGCCAGTTCCAGGTGACGTCGCCGGGCCAGGCGCAGGAGTAATCACTCAAGAGAAAAACCGCATGGGTGAAGCAGCGGAACTTTCGAAAGACGCTTATGATCGCGTCGTCGCGTTCTTGAAGTCTCACGGCGCAAACCAGACACCATATGAACAACGATCTGCTTGCCCATCTCGGTGAGTGTCTGCTTTGAGAAACAGCGATAATGAAAGGAGCGGGGCGGCAGGTGACCAGGGGCTATGATGATTAGGACGATTCACGTGGGCGACACCATCGGCTTCAGGACATTCTCGAAGGCCATCCGTTACGGCGAAGTCGTCGAGCTGGTAATGCGCGGCAAGGATGGCCGCCCTTCGCGCCGCGATGAAATCAACGTCCGGCTCAAGCCCGATGGCCACGTCGTGATGGTGCAGCGGTGGCGCATCGCCGAGCGCTACGACGGTAAAAAATTATGAGGTTCTTTAACGCAGCGAATCCAGTAATACGGCGCGCGGTAGTCTTCGTGGCGCTGACCTGTGCGCTGCTACTCGCGTCTGAAGTTGAGGCGCAGAAGCGCAAGAAGAAGCCGCGCAATCCGCCAGGCGAGCTTGCCCAGCGCGTCGCCAAAGCCAAAGACGAGGTTGTCGCCGCGGCACAGAATTACAAAGAAAGCCTTGAAAAGCTGCTGATCTTTCAAGAAGGCGACGTGAAGACGGCCAGCGAAATCGTTGAGAAGCGCAAGACGCTCGTCGAGCAGCAGATCGTTTCAAAGCGCGACCTTGAAGAGAGCGAGCGCGCGCTTGCCGCCGCGCAAGCGAAAGTCGCTGAGACGCGACGCCAGATGACCGAGGCCGATCAATTGATTGCCGAAGCCAACGCGGAAAAACAACTGGCGTTGATGCCGCCGCCGCGCGTCGGCGCCACGGTGAGCAACGCGGTGCTCATCCGCTACAGCGGCGCGCACTGGGCGCTCACCGATTCGGCAAAAGTCCAGAGCTTCTTCGTCGGCCAATTTCACCACGCCCTGCCCATCAGCGCCTTTGGGCAGACGGCTACGCATACACAGCTCGGATTTGATCACAGCAATGCGATGGATGTTGCCGTCCATCCCGACAGCGCCGAAGGTCGGGCGCTGATGGCTTACCTGCGCAGCCAGGGGATTCCCTTCATCGCCTTTCGCCAGGCCGTGTCAGGATCGGCCACCGGCGCGCACATCCACGTCGGCTACCCCTCGCACCGCATCAGATGACAGGGGCTAGAGCTAGAAATAAGAACACACAGCCTGTTTCTGGCTCTGGGGGCCGGTTTCAGGTCAATCGAATCCTTTGCCAGTCCTAGCCCCTAGTCCCTAACCCCTGGCCCCTGGCCTTCCGGCCTTCCGCTACGCGGACCTTCGTGCTATCCTCTCGTCACCTCGTTGGCGTAGTCAATCATTCACGCGAGACTTTGAAGATGAAGATCAAGAGCTTGCTGGCATCTGTCATGATCCTGGCGCTGGCCATCGGCATCGGCGGCAAGGCCCGTCCGTCGTCAGCCGCCGCGATCACCAAAGCCGCGCAGCAGTTTCTCGCTTCTTTGACCGCCGAGCAGCGCGCCAAAGCGCTCATGGAGTTTAATGACGAAGAGCGCTTCAACTGGTTCTACGTGCCGCGCGCCCGGCGCGGCATCCCGCTCAAGGAACTCGACGATCATCAGCGCCGGTTAGCGCAGGACTTCTTAAAGGCGACGCTCAGCCAGCGCGGCTATTACAAGGCGACGACCATCATGGAGATCGAGCTGGTGCTGCGCGAGATGGAATCGCCGACACCCGGCGACGCCGCCACCGCCGCGCGCCGTGATCCGTCGCTCTATTACTTTTCTTTCTTCGGCCAGCCTTCGGACAAAGCCGCCTGGGGCTGGCGCATCGAAGGCCATCACCTGTCGCTCAATTTTACGGCAATCAATGGCCGCGTTGCCGCTACGACGCCGAGCTTCTTCGGCTCGAACCCCGCGGAAGTCCGCCAGGGGCCGCGTCGCGGCTTGCGTGTGCTCGCCGTTGAAGAAGACATCGCCCGCGAGCTGCTCCATACTTTCAACGAAGCGCAACGCGCCAAAATCATCTTCCAAGCCGACGCCTTTTCCGACGTCGTTACAACCAATGCCAAGCGTGTCGACCCGTTGGCGCCGGTCGGCATCCCCGGCAGCCAGTTCAATGCGCAACAGATGAGCCTGCTGGTGCGCTTACTTGAAGAATACGCCGGCGCGATGCCGGCTGATCTGGCGGCGCAGCGCATGGAGAAAGTAAGACAGGCAGGCTTAGAAAAAATCTGGTTCGGCTGGGCCGGCGGCACAGAACTCGGGCAGCCGCATTACTACCGCTTGCAGGGGCCGACGTTTGTCATCGAATACGACAATACGCAGAACAACGCCAATCATGTCCACAGCGTGTGGCGCGATTTTCAGGGCGATTATGGCCGCGACTTGCTGCGCGAGCATTACTTGAACGCGCCGCACCATCATTCGCATTGAGCGACGGCAATTTTCAATAGAAACGATGAACTCTCCGGCAGAGCAAATCAACGTCGGCACCGAATGGATGATCGATGCGCGCGGTTGCAAGTCAGAGCCGCTCGCAGACCTCGGTCACATGCGCCGGTTGTGCGAGCGGATCATCCGTGAGCTTGATCTGAAAGTGATCGGCGATGGCCAGTGGCATCAGTTCGCGGCGCCGGGCGGCGTCACCGGCCTTTACCTGCTGACCGAATCGCACCTTGCCTGTCACACCTATCCTGAGCTGGGCGTCGCCACCTTCAATCTCTACTGCTGTCGCCCGCGCCCGCGCTGGCTGTGGGAAGCGGGCTTGCAAGCAATGCTCGGCGCGACCAGCATAAGCGTAAAACGGTTCACTCGCGAGGCGGTCGGTAATGATGCTGTGCCGGCTGAAAACACTGCGGCAGCGCATGAGGTAGCCAACCCGTGAGCCCTGTGCAAGCATCTTGCCCGGCCTGTGGCGCGCCGATTCAATTCAAGATCGGCTCGTCCATCGTCGTCGTCTGCGAATATTGCAACTCGGTCGTGGCGCGCGGCGACCGCAAGCTCGAAGACCTCGGCAAAGTCGCCGATCTGGTCGAAACCGGCTCGCCCTTACAGGTCGGACTGCGCGGCGTCTATCGCGGCGCCGCTTTCGAGCTGACGGGCCGCGCCCAACTCGGCCACCCTGCCGGCGGGCTTTGGGACGAATGGTACGCCGCCTTTCAAGATGACCGCTGGGGCTGGCTGGCCGAAGCGCAGGGCCGCTTCTATCTCACCTTTCCCGGCAGCATCCCGCAGCAAGCCTTGATTGAGCCATTCGACACGCTTGAGCTGGGCGAGTCGGTGCCGTCGCTGCCGCTTCAAGTGCCATTGATCGTCGCCGAAAAAGGCACGGCGCGCATGCTCGGCGCTAAAGGTGAGATACCTTACAAAGTCACGCCCGGCGAGCAGTATGATTATGCCGACCTGTCGGGGCCGCACGGCGAGTTTGCGACACTCGATTACAGCGAGCAGCCGCCGCTGGTCTTCATCGGGCGCGAGCTACATCTGTCGGAGCTTGGCTTTCCACCCGACGTTGTGCCGCCCGATCATGAGTTTCGCCGCGTCGGCGCCGCTCAGCTCAATTGCCCACAGTGCGGCGGGCCGCTTGAGCTGCGCGCTCCCGATAAATCTGAGCGCGTTACCTGTCCCAATTGCAGCTCGCTGCTCGACGTCAGCCAGGGCAAGCTGGCGTTCCTCAAGGCGCTCGACCCGCGCGTCAAGCCAATTATCCCGCTCGGCTCTGTGGGCGAGTTTAACGGCACGCGCTTTATGCTGATCGGTTTCATGGTGCGCAGCGTTGAATTCGAGGGCATCCGGTATTACTGGGAAGAGTACCTGCTCTACGAGCCGCAGGTCGGCTTTCGCTGGCTGGTGCGCAGCGACGATAACTGGAACTTTGTCGAAACGGTGCCGCCCGCCGCGGTCACCGCGTCAGGCAACCGCGCCGTGACCTATGAGGGCAAACGCTTCAAGCTCTATCAAGACGCCGCGGCGCGCGTCGAGCATGTTTACGGCGAGTTCTACTGGAAGGTGATGACCGGCGAAGTCGTGCGCGCCGCCGATTACATCGCGCCGCCGTTGATGCTATCGATGGAGACCAGCTACACCGTCGAAGCGCCGCCGCCCGATGCCAAGTCGAAGTCGAAGAAGCCGGCAAAGGCAGTTACGGCGGGCGAGATCAACTGGTCGCTCGGCCGCTTCGTCAAACCGCAAGAAGTCGAGCAGGCATTCGGCATCAGCGGTCTGCCGCGCCCTGCGAAGATTGCGCCCAACCAGCCATACCCGCATAAGAAGATTTATAAGTACTGGGGCTTGCTGCTGCTGGCCAGCATTGCCATGGCCATCATGCTGGCGGCGACGACGCGCTCGCAAAAGGTTTTCGAGCAGACCTACACGTTCGAACCGATCAAGAGCATCGAAGATTCACAGGTGCGGTTCTCCGAGCCGTTCGATCTCAAGGGCCGAAAGAATGTTGTCGTCACCGCGGCGGCCAGCGTTGACAATTCGTGGGTCGAGATCGAAGGCGATCTGATTAATCAAGCGACCGACGAGAGCGAAGCCTTCTCTCTGCCCATCGAATACTACTCAGGCGTAGACGATGGCGAGTCGTGGAGCGAAGGCAACCGCGCGCCGGACGTTTATCTGTCGGCGCAGCCCGCGGGCACCTACATCCTCGGCTTCGAGGCGCGCTGGGAAAAATTCCAGCAGCCGATGGCCGTCACGGTGCGCGTCGAGCAAGGCGTCTTCAATGGCGGCTACATCGTGCTTATCTTATTCCTGCTGTCGCTACTGCCCATCGTGATGTTGATTTATCACTGGCGCTTTGAAGCCAAACGCTGGGCCGATAGCGACTACAGCCCATATCAATCGAGTTCGTAAACCGAGGGAAGACGAATGCTGAGTCGAGCTTATCTCATCATCGGGTTGTTGATCGTTGGCGGCTATGGGTTGCTGGCCTTCACTGGCAAAGAGCTGGGCAGCTCGCACCGCGAAAAGATTCCCGCCGATGTGCGCCAGTCGCCGGGCGGCTACCGCTCGTTTCATTCCGTCAGCATCTGGCACTCAGGTTTTCGAGGAGGAAAATAATGCCCATCAACTGGCTCGCTAACCCAACATTATTTGCGCCGCTGCGGCGGCTGACCGCCATGTTTGTTCCCCTGCAATTGAATGGCCTGGCGGAATTGATTGTGGCGACGCTGGCGTTCTCGATTCTGGGAATCCTGCTGTTCGCGCTGGCCTTCTGGGTCATCGTCAAAGTCGCGCCGTTTTCAGTGCGCAAAGAGCTTGAAGACGACCAGAACATCGCCCTCGGCATCGTCATCGCCTCGGTCATCATCGGCATCGCGCTGATCGTTTCGGCAGCCGTGCATGGGTAGCATCAGGGGCTAGGGACTAGGGGCTAGGGGCTAGATATCTATTCAGCGTCTCTCGTCTCTGCTCCCTAGTCCCTAATCCCTAGCTCCTAGCCCCCAGTCATGAACACGCCGGTCTTATTCCTCAACGTCCTGATCATCGCCACCTGCGGGCTGGTTTACGAGCTGCTTGCCGGCACGCTTGCCAGTTATGTGCTGGGCGACGACATCACGCAGTTCTCCCTGATCATCGGCATCTACCTGTTTGCGCTCGGCGCCGGCGCATGGCTGTCGCGCTACATCGATAAAGGATTGGCGCGGCGCTTCATCGAAGTCGAGCTGGCGGTCGCGCTGCTTGGCGGAGCGTCAGCGCCGCTGCTGTTCTTGAGCTTTGCGCGGCTGAGCTGGTTTCACATCGCGCTCTACGGCATCGTCTTCGCCGTCGGCACGCTGGTCGGCCTGGAGCTGCCGCTGCTGATGCGCATCCTGAAAGACAACCTCGATTTCAAAGAGCTGGTGTCGCGCGTGCTGACCTTTGATTATATCGGCGCGCTGGTGGCTTCGATCCTCTTTCCGCTTTTCTTCGTGCCGCGAATGGGATTGGTGCGCACGTCGCTTCTGTTCGGCCTGCTGAATGCGGGCGTCGGTTTGTGGGCGACGTGGTTTATGCGTCCGCTGATTCCGGGCAGCGTCACCGGCCTGCGCGTTCGCGCCGTGATCGTGATGGCGCTGCTCTCAATCGGCGTCATCAAAGCCAACACGCTCACGTCGCTTGCCGAAGATGAGCTGTTTGCCGACGAGATCGTCTATTCGCGCACCACGACCTATCAACGCATCGTTGTCACACGAGGCCGCGCCGGCTTTCAGTTGTTTTTGAATGGCCACCTGCAATTCAGCTCGGCGGACGAATACCGCTATCACGAAGCGCTGGTGCATCCGGCGATGATGCTCTCGAACAACCCGCGTCGCGTGCTGGTCTGCGGCGGCGGCGACGGGCTGGCGCTGCGCGAGATTCGCCGCTATCCATCGGTCGAATCGATCACGCTGGTAGACCTCGACCCGGCAATGACGCGCCTCTCGACGAGCTTTCCGCCGCTCGCCGATTTGAATCAGCACTCGTATGACGACCCGCGCGTTCACGTCGTCAACAAGGATGCGATGATCTGGCTGGAAGAGACCGATGAGCAGTTCGATGCGGCGATCATCGATTTCCCTGACCCGAATACGTTTGCCTTGGGCAAGCTCTACACGACGCGCTTTTATCGCTTGCTGAAATCGCGGCTCTCGCCTACGGCGGCCATCAGCGTGCAGAGCACGTCACCGCTGTTTGCGCGCAAGTCTTACTGGTGCATTATGCGAACGATTGAGGCGGCAGGCTTCACCGTCAAGCCGTATCAGACGACGGTGCCATCGTTCGGCGTCTGGGGCTACGCGCTGGCCCGCGCCGCGCCGTTCGACCCGCCAACGGTTGCGCCGCCGGGCCTGCGTTACTTGGACGACAAAGCGATGGCGGCACTGTTTGTGCTGCCGGCTGATCTCGACGCGCTGCCGGTCGAAATCAATCGGCTGGATAATCAAGCGCTGGTGCGTTACTACGAATCGGAATGGAGGCGGTATGAGTGAAGATGGCTCGTTTCGCCATCGAGTCTCAGAGCGGCTTGAAAATTATAGATGGGAGGTCTTTATGTTGATCCGTGTTTTAGTCTGCATCCTCATGCTTGCCGGCGGCGCGTGGGCGCAGGGGCGCGTCGAGTATCGTTTGTTGGCGACCAACAAAACTTCAACTATGCAAAAGGAGATGAATCAGGCGGCGGATGCGGGGTATCGTTTCGGCGGTGTGATGGGCGGTGAAACTTCCTTCGGCGGCTCTGAAGTGGTCGTCATCATGTATAAGAATTCGGCGCGCGCGAGCAAGCAGAATTTCGAGTACAAGTTGCTGGCGACAAGCAAGACTTCAACCATGCAGAAAGAATTGCAACAAGCCGGCGATGCCGGATTCGAATACCAGGGCCAGAGCGTCTTCTCGTCAACCTTCGGCGGCAAAGAAGTCGTCGTCATCCTGGAACGCGATCCTGACATCAAGCAAGCCTTGTGGGAGTACAAGCTTCTGGCGACCAAGAAGACCTCGACGATGGACAAGGAGCTGAACGAAGCGGGAGCGGCGGGCTACCAATTCGTCGGCATCACGGTTGGCGAAACCCTGATCGGCGGCAAGGAAGTCGTTTGCATCCTGCGCCGACCCCGCGCGCAGTAGTCTTAATCCAATGGCCCGCGGTTCATCAATCGGTCAATCACTCACGCGCCGGGACGTTCTGGCGGCGATGCTCGGATTGCCTGCGGCACTGACAGCATGTCGCTCGAATGAAGCGCCGCGCTTGCCTGAAGGCGAGATTGTCGGCGCGTCGGACGGCTTCGGCCATCGCTTGCGAGACCGGCTAAACATCGAGGTGCCGCAAGACCGATGGGAGAAAGCGAAAGTCGTCATCGTTGGCGGCGGGGTCGCGGGACTTGCGGCGGCGCGGCAGTTGTTGAAAGCGGGCTTTGAAGATTTCGTGATGCTTGAGCTTGAGCGCACGCCTGGCGGCACGGCGCGCAGCGGCTCGTCACCGGTGGTCGCTTATCCGTGGGGCGCGCATTACCTGCCCGCGCCGATGAAAGAAAACACCGCGCTTGTCGAGCTGCTCGACGAGATGGGCATCGTTGAAGGGCGGACGGCGGACGGCGAGCCGGTTATCGGTGAACAGTTCCTGTGCCGTGATCCCGAAGAACGCATCTATTACAAGGGCCGCTGGTACGAAGGCTTATATCTGCGCCCCGGCGCTTCGACGGATGACCTGGCGCAGTTCGACGCCTTCAACAAAGAGGTCGCGCGCTGGGTCGGCTGGCGCGATTCGCGTGGCCGTCGCGCCTTCACGATTCCGCTGGCCAATTGCTCGGACGATACGGAAGCGACGGCGCTCGATCAACAGACCATGCGCCAGTGGATGGAGGCTCGTGGCTTCACATCGTGGCGCTTGCGCTGGCTGGTGGATTACTCGTGCCGCGACGATTACGGCCTGACGCTTGAGCAGACAAGCGCATGGGCTGGCCTGTTTTACTTCGCCTCGCGGGTCAGGAAGCCGGGCGGCGAAGCCGAGCCGCTGATGTCATGGCCCGAAGGCAACGGGCGGCTGGTGGCGCACCTCTATCAAAAAGCGCAAGCGAAAATGCGACTCGGCTTTGCGGCGGCAGAGATCATTCCGACCGAAGCGAATGACAAGAGCGGCGTTGACGTGATCGCCATCACTCAAGATGGACAGACGGCCACGGGGATTCACGCCGAGCGAGTGATCTTTGCCGCGCCGCATTTTCTGAGTCGTTATGTGATTCGCGACTGGCGCGATGCGCCGCCGCCGCACATCGCCGAGTTTCATTATGGCGCGTGGTGGGTGGCCAATCTTTTCTTGAAAGACCGCCCCGAAGAAAATAGTTTTCCGCTGGCCTGGGATAATGTGCTGGTCGAGAGCAAGTCGCTCGGCTATGTCGTCGCGACGCATCAGAAAGGCTTGGATCGCGGCCCGACGGTGTTCACTTATTACTACCCGATGTGCGACGATGATAATCCGCGCCAGGCGCGAGAGAAGTTGCTGGCGATGGAGTGGCGCGAGTTGGCCGACGTGGCCTTGACCGACCTGACACGTCCGCACAGAGAGATTCGCTCGCTGGTTGAACGGCTGGACGTGATGCGCTGGGGACATGCGATGATCAGCCCGCGACCCAATTTCGTCTGGAGCGCGGCTCGCCGTGAAGCAGCGCTCCCGTATCGCAATATCCATTTCGCCCACACAGACCTGAGCGGCGTCGCCTTGTTTGAAGAAGCCTTCTATCACGGCATGCGCGCCGCCGACGAGGTCCTGGCGGCACGGGAACGCGGAGGAGAGACACGGGGACACGGCGACGCGGCGACGCCGGGATGATGCGTCGCATCCCTGTTCAGGATTGTTTTAGCAGCAAAGGGTAGTGAAATGAGTTCAGCAGCAAGCAGCAAAATCACGACCGTCTCGCCGCGTCGCCGCGTCGCCACGTCGCCGCGGCGCACGGCCTGGCTGTTCTCGCGCAATACCGACCTTACAGTCTTCCTGGGCAGTGCCGTTGTTTCACTGCTCGCATTGTGGATCGGCGCGCAGGCCGGCGTGCTTACGGGAGACACGCCCGATTGGGCATGGGTGCCTGCGGTGCTGATGATTGATGTGGCGCACGTCTGGTCAACCGTCTTCCGCGTCTACCTCGACAAAGACGAGATGCAGCGCCGCCCGGCGCTCTACTGGCTGGTGCCGTTGATCGGCTTTGCCATCGGTGTAGCGTTGTACTCGGAAGGCGAGCATGTCTTCTGGCGCGTGCTCGCTTATGTGGCGGTCTTTCATTTCGTGCGCCAGCAATATGGCTGGGTGGTGCTCTATCGCGCTAAGGCGGGCGAGCGTGATGCGCTCGGAAGATGGATTGACACAGTGGCGATTTATGCCGCGAGCGTTTATCCGCTGATCTACTGGCATGCACACTTGCCGCGCCGCTTCTGGTGGTTTATGACTGGCGACTTCACCGCGCTGCCGCTGCTGCTGGTGAAAGTCGCCGCGCCGCTTTACTGGCTGGCGATGGCGGCTTATGCGGCGAAGTCGCTGCACGCATGGTTGATTAAAAAACAGGCGAACCTCGGCAAAGACATCGTCGTCGTGACGACCGCCGTTTGCTGGTACGTTGGCATCGTGGCGTACAACTCCGATTACGCCTTCACCGTAACCAACGTCGTCATTCATGGCGTGCCTTACTTCGCGCTGATTTACTGGTACGGCCGCCGCCGCATGGAGCAGACCGGCGGGCGCGGCGTCTATGGCATCTTTGCGCGCGGGCCGCTGCTGTTTCTCGCCAGCCTGTGGGCGATTGCTTACATCGAAGAGCTCTTCTGGGATCGCGGCGTCTGGCAGGATCGCGGCTGGCTCTTCGGCAGCCCGTGGGAGATCGGCACATTAAAGCTCATCCTGGTGCCGCTATTGGCGCTGCCGCAGTTGACGCATTATGTTCTCGATGGCTTCGTCTGGAAGCGCAAAAACAACCCTGACTTCGCCCTCCTCGCCACGAACGAACCCGCCGCGGCTGCCAGGCATCCATGATTATATGCGCCGCTTGCGCGCACGCTCGGTGACGAATCATAATTATGATCTAGCAAAGGGGAGCTCGTATGAAAAAACTGATCATTGCCTGTCTTGTCTTGGGATTGCTTATGCCACTTAACGCATCCGCAGATAGCAAGATATTTCCGTACAAATACTTCACCGACGATTTGCCGAACGGCCTGCGCGTCGTCACTGTGCCGACGGCTTACCCGAACATCGTGGCGCTCTACATCGTCGTCGCCACCGGCTCGCGCAACGAAATCGAGCCGGGCAAGTCGGGCTTCGCGCACCTGTTCGAGCATTTGATGTTTCGCGGTACGCCAACCGTTTCGCCGCAGCAGTACAACGCCGCGCTCAAGCGCGCCGGCGCCGACTCGAACGCTTACACCGAAGACGACCGCACCGTCTATCACACGGTCTTTTCCAAAGAGGACTTTGACGAGATTCTCTCGCTCGAAGCCGACCGTTTCCAGAATCTCAAAGTTCCCGAAGCGCTCTTCAAGACTGAAACCCGCGCTGTCCTCGGCGAGTACAACAAGAACGCTTCCAGCCCGACGCGCAAACTCTACGAAGTGCTGCGCGACACGGCCTTCGGCGCGCACACCTACAAGCACACGACGATGGGCTACTTGCGCGACGTCGAGAATATGCCCAATCTCTACGATTACAGCCTGGAATTCTTCAAGCGCTATTATCGTCCTGAATACACCACCATTGTCGTTGCCGGTGACGTCGATCACGCGCATGTTCTGGAGATGGTGAAGAAGCACTGGGGCAACTGGCAGCACGGCGCGTACGTGCCCGATATTCCGGTCGAGCCCGTACAGAAAGAAGAGCGTTCGGCGCAAGTCGACTGGCCGCAGCCGACGCTGCCGTGGCTCGCCGTGGCTTACAAATCGCCGGCCTATTCGGACGCCGAAAAGGACAAGGCGGCGCTCGACCTGATCGGCAATCTCGGATTCTCGCAGAACTCGGAACTCTATCAGCGACTGCTGATTAAAGAGCAGAAAGTAGACGCGCTGGCGCCCGACTTTGAAGACCATCGCGATCCGTACCTCGTCACCGTGCTGGCGCGCGTCAAAGACCCGAAGGACGTGGATTACGTTCGCGGCGAGATCATTAAGACGCTCGATTCGTTCAAGACGCAACTGGTGGCGAAAGACAAGCTCGACGCCGTGAAGTCGAATCTGCGATACAGCTTCGCGCTGTCGCTCGACAACTCTGAGGCCATCGCGGCTAACATTGCGCCCTACATCGCGCTGCGGCGCACGCCGGAAACCATCAACCAGGTCTACGAAATCTATGCGGCGATCACGCCCGAAGATTTACAGGCGATGGCAAAGAAATACTTCATCACAGAGCATCGCACCATCGTCACCCTGTCGCATAAGGAGAAGTCAGAGAATGTTACGCAGAAGTAAACGTGCCCTGTTGCTCGCGCTTGTCATCGCCTCGTCGGTCATTGCGCCGATTGCCGAGGCCGGAAAGGCCGCATCGCCTATGGCTATCGTGTCATTGCCAAACTCGTCGCCGCTCGTCACCTTTCGCCTGCTCTTCAACGTCGGCTCGGCGAGCGACCCGAAAGGCAAAGAAGGACTCGCGGCGCTGACCGCCAGCCTGTTAGCCGGCGGCGGTAGCCGCGACATGACCTACGAGCAGATCGTCAGCGCCATGTACCCGATGGCCACCAGCTTCAACTCGCAGGTTGATAAAGAGATGACGGTTTTCTACGGCACGACGCACGCCGATAACCTGCCGAAGTTCTATCAGATCATTTCAGGAATGCTACTCAATCCCGGCTGGCGCGCCGACGATTTCACGCGTCTGCGCGAAGACGCCATCAATTTCTTGAAAGTCGGATTGCGCCAGTCCAACGACGAAGAGCTAGGCAAAGAGGCGCTCTATAGCTTCATCTACGGGGCCGAACATCCTTATGGTCACAACAACACCGGCACGATTGCGGCGCTTGAGAAGATGACCCTAGACGACCTCAAGCAGTTCTACCGCGACCATTACACGCAGGCGAATTTTGTGTTGGGGCTGGCGGGCGGCTACCCGAAAGGCTTTGACGAAAAAGTGCAGCGCGACTTTGCCTCGCGTTTGCCGGCGGGCGGCGCTGAAAAACTGGGCCTGCCGCAGCCTGCGGCAATCAACGGCCTGGAGATGGAAGTCATTGAGAAGAACACGCCGGGCACGGCCATCTCGTTTGGCTTCCCGCTCCCGGTCACGCGCAAAGACGCCGACTGGCCGGCGCTGCTTGTCGTGCAATCTTACCTCGGACAGCACCGCTCATCGAACAGTTTCTTGTATCAGCGGCTGCGCGAGATTCGCGGCTTGAACTATGGCGACTACGCCTATATCGAATACTTCCCGCGTGGCATGTTCCAGTTTCATCCCGACCCGAATCTGGCGCGCCGGCAGCAGATCTTTCAGGTGTGGATTCGTCCGGTCGAGCCGAAGAATGGCTTGTTCGCACTGCGCGCCGGCCTGTTCGAGCTGAACAAGCTGGCGCGCGACGGCATGACGGAAAAGGACTTTGAAGCGACGCGGCAGTTCCTCAGCAAGTTCGTCAACGTGCTGACGAAAGACCAGGACGCGCAGTTGGGCTACGCGCTCGACAGCCGCTATTACGGCCTGCCGAGCTTCAGCGATTATGTGCGCGCGCAACTGGCGAAGCTGACTCTTGCCGATGTCAACCGCGTCATCAAAAAGTACCTGCAAGCCGAGCGCGTCAAGATTGTCGTCGTCACTCAGGACGCCAAAGGCTTTTTGGCGCAGGCGACAGGGGACCAGCCGTCGCCGATTAGCTATACTTCACCCCCGGCCAAAGAGATTCTCGACGAAGACAAGCTGATCGAGAGCTACAAACTGAACCTCGACCCGAAGCGCGTCGAAGTCGTACCGGTCGAGCAGATGTTTCAACGATGATCGATCCGATGGATGCGCGCCGACATTCGGCGCGCATCCATCACAGCGGCAGTGGGCGCCTAACGCATGGCAGAGAGTGAGCCACGTGATTGCATCGAAGTCTGGCGACCGCGCGACCTCAGCCGCCTTGAGCTGCGGCGCGGCTTCGGCGTCGCCCGCCCTGTGCCGCGCCACTGGCACGACGAATATCAGTTCTGTCTGATTCAAGCAGGCTCCGGCGACCTCGATTATCGCGGCAGTCGCCTGCCGACGCCGTCCGCCAGTCTCTTCATGGTCCACCCCGGCGAAGTTCACTCGAACCGCGCACACGACCAGAGGGGCTGCACCTATCGCACGCTCTTCGTGGATGCCGAGCTGATGCGCGAAGCGGCACGCGAAATCTTTGCCAATGCGGCGAGCCTGCCCTTCTTTCCGACCGCCGTGATCTTCGACAGTGCGATCATTCGCCAATACCTTGAGCTTCACCTCGCGCTCGAACAGCCTTCGTCGAGCCTCGAACGACAGGCGTTGCTATTGAGCCTGCTGGCGGCGTTGATCGCTCGCTTTGCCGATGACTTGCCAGCGTCGCGCTCCTGCGCCGCGGATCGGCAAGCGGTCAAGCGCGCTTACGATTACCTCGCCGAGCACTATGCCGAGAACATCAATCTGGATCAGCTTGCCGTCGTTGCCGATCTCAGCCCCTATCATTTCAACCGTGTCTTCTCCGAGCAATACGGCATGCCGCCGCACGCCTTTCAGACTCAGCTTCGCGTCTTGCGCGCCCGCTTGCTCATCCTTCAAGGCTGGCCGCTGCCGCACGTCGCCTCGCAAACAGGCTTTGCCGATCAGAGCCACCTGACACGCCACTTCAAGCGGCTGGTCGGCGTCCCGCCCGGCCAATATCAGGCGAGTAGCAAGAACGTTCAAGACCCCGCCCGCCGCCGCGCGCTACACTTCGGCTGATTGCACTCCATATAAGCTAGCGGCTCAACCAGGCAAAGGCTGAACCTTTGCTCTGGCTTCTCACACCCATTTCAAGGACTGGAGAGTGATATGACTGGATGGCTCTCTGACCTGCGCTTCGGGCTGCGCCTGTTGCGCCGTAATCTGGAAGTGACGCTGGTGGCTGTGCTGGCGATGGCCCTGGCTATCGGCGTCGCCGGCACTGTCTTCAGCGTCGTCAATGCCATATTGATTCAGCCGCTGCCGTTCAGCCAGCCGCATCGATTAGTGGCGGTCTGGCAGGTTGACCCGGCCAACCCGGCGCAGTGGCGTCCGTGCGCCCCCGGCAACTACGCTGACTGGCGGCGGATGAACGGGTCGTTTGAAGAGATCGGCGCGGCAGTAAGCATCTCGAAAACGCTGACGAGCTTTGACGAGGCTGAAACGCCGTTGATGCAGATGGTATCGGCGGGCTACTTTGAAACGCTCGGCGTGCGCCCTATCCTGGGCCGCGAGTTCACGCCTGAAGAAGACCGGCGCGGGGCCAGAGCCGTCGTGCTGTTGAGCTACGAGTTATGGCAGCGCGCCTTTGGCGGCGACGGCGCGGTCATCGGGCGGACGACGGAGCTGGACGGCGTGCCTTTCGAGATTGTTGGGGTCATGCCGGCGGATTTTGATAACCCGATCTTCGGACTCACCGAGCGCCCGCAGGCATGGATACCGCTGGCCTTGCCTGAAAATGGGTTGGATCGTCGCGGCAACGATCATGTCGTGGTTGCGCGCCTTGCCGCCGGCGTGTCGGTCGATCAGGCGCAGCAGGAATTGTCGCGTTTGTCGGCGGCGCTCAAAGAGCAATACCCGGACACCAACCGCAACGTCACGGCACTGGTCGTGCCGCTCAAAGAGAGCATCGTGCGCGGCGTGCGCCCCGCGGTGCTGCTGCTGCTTGGTGCCGTGTTGTTTGTGCTGCTGATTGCTTCGAGCAACGTCGCACACCTGCTGTTGACGCGCTCTGTCGTGCGCGAGCGCGAGTTCGCCCTGCGCCGAGCGCTCGGCGCCAGTGCGAGCCGTCTGCTGCGCCAGTTGGTCATTGAGAGCTTGCTACTGATGACCTGCTGCGCTGTGCCGGGATTGCTGCTGACGCTCTGGGGAACGCACAGTGTCGGGTGGCTCATCCCCACGGGATTCAACATTCCGCACTTCGACTTCCAGATAGATCGCAACGTCTTGCTGTTCACGCTGCTGATCGCGCTGCTGCCCGGCCTGATGCTGGGACTGATTCCGGCGCTCTATGCGCGGCGCGTCAATCTGGTCAAAGGACTGACGGGAACGGCCCGCGCCACCGGCAGCCCCGGCAGCCGTCGCCTGCAACGATTCCTGGTAATTGCCGAAACCGCGTTGTCGCTGGCGCTGTTGATCGGTGCGGGGTTGATGGTGCAAAGCTTCCGCAACCTTCAGCGCCTTGATCAAGGATTCGACCCGACCAACGTCCTGACCTTCCGAGTTTCGACTCGCGGTGCGCAGTACCAAGAGAGTGACCGCCGGCAGCGATTCTTTAAAGAGGTCAATGACCGACTGACGGCGATGCCGGGTGTCGAAGCAGTCGGCGCTACACAATTCCATCCCTTCTATCCACAGTTCGGCGCAACGACCGTCTTGCTAGAAGGGCAGCCGCTACCGGAGCCCGGCAAAGAGCCGCGCGCCACGGCCATTCATTCTTCGCCCGATTATTTCAGCGCCATGCGCATCGGCCTGCTGCGCGGTCGCCTCTTCACGGAAGCCGACACCGGAGCGACGCCGGCGGTCGTCGTCATCAGCGCCACGATGGCGCAAGCGCTCTGGAGCAGTGAAGACCCGCTCGGCAAGCGATTGAAGATCAAAGGCAGCGGCGATGTTTACCGGCAGGTCGTCGGCATCGTCAGTGACGTGCGCACGGATCAGTTTCCGCCCGATCCGCAGCCAACCGTCTATATGCCCATCGAACAGGATGTCGCGCCGCCGACGATTGCTTATGTAATGCGCACGACAAGCGATCCAAAGGCTTTTGTCGAAGCGGCGAAACGCGAAGTGCATGCCGTAGACCGGGCGATGCCGGTTTATCTGGTGCGCTCGTTGGCAGAGATCGTCGGCGGGCTGGATTGGCGCACGCGGTTTGTGATGTCGCTGCTGGCGATCTTCAGCGTGCTATCGCTGCTGCTGGCCGTGACCGGAATCTACGCGGCGCTGTCGTACGTGGTGTCGCAGCGGACGCGCGAGATTGGCGTCCGCATGGCGATTGGCGCCGAACGCCGCGACATTCTGCGGCTGGTCGTCGCGCAGGGGATGCGGCTCACCTTGATCGGCATCGGCATCGGCGTGGTGGCGGCGGTGGCACTGACTCGATTGATGGCGAGCCTGTTATTCGGCGTCAGCGCCACCGACCCAGTGACCTTTGTGCTGCTGACACTGCTGCTGTTGCTGGTTGCGCTGCTGGCCTGTTATCTGCCGGCGCGGCGCGCGACGCAGGTTGATCCCATCGTCGCGCTGCGCTGCGAATAACCGGAGCGGAGCCGCGTGATGCGCTCCGGTCACGCGGCTCCGCCGATGAGTTTACTGAGCAGGGCGGCGGTCGGGCCTACGAGTATAGGCGACAGAATCGTGATGATGCGCGGCAGTTGCTCGCGGATCGAAAACGTCAGGCCATTCTCTTTCAGGAAAGTCGCCAAGTCTGTCGGGCTTTCCTTGCCGCTCACGGGATCGGTTGTCATCGCTGACGCCACATACTGAGTGGCTCTTTCCCGCAGCACCAGAAAAGCCGGCAAGTAGAGGGCCGCGAGAACGACCGTGTAGCCAATGCTTTCCTGCGTGATGACGCTGCGGAGAAAACCGTCAAAGGCGGTGTTGATTCCCTGGAGATCGAAATAAGCTAGCGCCCAACTGACGAGCGCATTCGACTGAAAGACTCTGGCAACCAGGACTGCCGCCGCCAGGTAAAGCAGGATGCGCAGCATCCGGCCACGTTTTTTCAACTCTTCCATCACCTTATCAACGGGCGGAGTGGGAGCCGGAGTATTAATCTGTGCCGGTGCCGGCGGGTTGGCTGGCGCGGCATTCGCTCCATCAGGGGGCGGCGCTGCGGGCTGCGCGCCGACTACTAGAGCAGGAGGCGACTCGACCGGCGGTGCCCCGCTTGCAGGCGTTTGTGTTGCTGCCGTCCGCTTGAGCGGCAAACCCCAGGTCAGGATTGCACAGGCAAAGGCCATGAGGACACCGACGCCAACGATCAGCGATTCGTAAAAGGAAAGACTGCCGATCAACTGCGGCCAATCCGCTTTTATCTTTGGGCCGATCAGGCCGGGCGCCACCCAGTAGTTACTGAACGATGACGCCAGCGATCCCAGACCAGCACTAAAGAACACGGCGATAGCGATTACCCACATCCGCAGCTTTCTATCAACCACTCTGATGATACCGAATATCGCGCCACAGATGGCGATGCCGCAAATGACCAGATAAGCAATCGTGAAGGTGCCCCAACGAATGCGCCCGGTGTTATAGATGAAGAGCTGATTAGTCGGCGACTGCCGCGAATCTTCTTCTTTCCTTTCGTCTTCGAGGAGCTTAAATTCTGCTTCATAGCTGGCGCTGTTGCGATTCGTATTGTCGTGCAGAGCCTTGCGCCTGGCCTTTAAGACTTTTTCTCTTTCGGTGAGATAATCCCGCTCGGTCTGTGGCCGCTCTGCTCCAAGGCTGGTGTCCGGCGACGGCGCGTCGTTGGCTGCCTCCGGCTTGAGGTCACGTTTCTGGAGCGCCTGTTCGATCTCCGGCTCCGCGTGATAAGCGGGAATGATCCGGCTCGTGATAAAGCTCACGGCCAGCACCACGGCCATTGGAATTAAGCACAACACGGGAGTACGCCAGCTCTTGTCTGTGCGAATCGTCTGCGCCGATCTGTTTTTCATGCCTGTTCGCTCCTTCCATGCCAGATTGATAGGGCTGCCGCAGCGACGCCTTGCAGGCGCATCGCTGCGCGGTAGTTGGATGAATAATGCCGTTGACGGAGCCGTATCGGTTTGCTGATTAAAGCCGCCGCATTATATGAAAGTCGTTACACCAGGGCAAGGCCGCGCTCCTTGCGCCGCAATTCAACTAGGCGGGCTCTGATGACCGCCCCATATGAGTTATGTCGATTACCAGGAAAGTATTTCAGCCGCAGGCCAGCCGGCTATTCAATGAAGATGGCGGCAGCGTCTTCGAGACACGAGGTCGTGTGACACTGAGGAATGCTGGCGAGAAAGTAGCGGCCATAGGCTTTGGTGCGCAGCCGCGGGTCGAGGATAGAGAGCACGCCGCGATCACGCGCCGAGCGAATCAAGCGGCCCAGTCCCTGCTTCAAGGTAATGGCCGCCTGCGGCACCGAGTATTCGTAAAACGAGTTGCCGCCCTGCTCGTCAATGTATTTCTGCCGCGCCGCGACCACCGGATCGCTCGGCACGGCGAACGGCAGCTTGGCGATGATGACGCAGGACAGCGCTTCGCCCTGCACATCAACGCCCTGCCAGAAGGACGAGGTGGCGAACAAGACGGCGCCTTCGGTGTTGCGGAAGCGGTCGAGCAGGCCCGCCTTCGAGCCCTGCCCCTGAATGAAGAGGGGATAATCCACTTGCTCGCGCACGCGCTCGTAGGTCTCGCGCATCGCTGCCGTACTCGTAAATAGCACGAAGGCACGACCGCGCGTCGCTTCGATGATCTGCGTGATCTGGTCAACCGAGGCGTCGAGGAAGTCGCGGCTGCGCGGGTCAGGCATGTCAGGCGGCAGGTACAAAACCGCCTGGTGCTGATAATCGAAATGCGATTCGATAATCTGCTGGCGCGCGTCTGAAATGCCGAGCCGTGTGCGAATGAAATCGAAATTGCCGCCCGCTGCCAGCGTCGCCGAAGTCAGCACCGCGCCATGAAGCCGCGCAAACAGTCGCTCTTCGAGAATCCCCGACACGTCAATCGGCGTGGCGTTCAAAAAGATGCCGCGCCCGCGCCGCTCGTACCAGTAGACAAAACTCGGCTGATCGCCGGTGACAATGAATTCGAGATCGAACTTCATGCTCTCAGTGCGGCGCAGGATGTTGTCCAGCTCTGACGGTGGGTTCTTGACCATGCCGAGCGTTGCCGACAATCGGCTCAGGGCATTGGCCAGCGCGATGTAGGCTTCGCCGCAGGCGGTGGCGTTATAGGTGCCGTCTTCGTTGAAGCGCACGAAGTGGGATTCGCCAATCGTGTAGCGGCCATCCTGAAAGCCTGTCGAACGTGAGCGGTTTCGCGATTTGAACGCCGATGACCACTCGTCGCCCGATTCTTCGCTGCGAAACGTCAGCCAGAATGCATCGGCGCGTTGCGCCAGCCGTGCCAGCGATTTGCTTAGCTCAACCGAAGCGTCCGCCTCGGTGATCGAAAGCCTTCCGGCATCCTGTATCAAATCAAGGATGCGATAGGTCGAAACCGTCGAGCCGAAATAAGAGGCCGCGACATCTTCAAGCTCATGCGCTTCGTCAAAGATGACCGTCGAATAGTCGGGCAGCACCGCGCCATAATCGCCGCCGCGTAGCGCCAGGTCGGCAAAGAAGAGGTGATGGTTGACGATGACGACATCGGCTTCCTGCGCCTGCTGGCGCATGCGCGTGATGAAGCAGTTATCGAACTCCGGGCACTTCTGGCCGAGGCAAGTGTCGGCGCGCGCGTCAATCTGTGGCCAGAATGACAAATCCTCCGGCAGATCGGTCAGCTCGGCACGGTCGCCGGTCTCTGTCTCACCAGCCCAGCGGCGAATCTCGTCAAAGGCATCCATCTGTTCGAGCCCTTCGAGGATGGGCATCTCTTCGGCCTTCTTCAAGCGGTGCAGGCAGATGTAATTGCCGCGGCCTTTCATGCAGACGGCGTCGAACTTGCGCGGCAGGATTTCCTGAAGAAAGGGAATATCCTTTTTGTAGAGCTGTTCCTGGAGCGCTTTGGTTGCGGTCGCGACAATGACGCGATGGCCTGAAGCGAGCGCAGGGATCAAATAGGCGAGCGTCTTGCCGGTGCCGGTGCCGGCCTCGATGAGCGCCACGCCGCCCTGTGTGAGCGTCGCGTGGATGGCTTCGGCCATCTCCACCTGGCCGGGCCGATATTCGTATTGCGGGTGGTGACGGGCGATTAAACCGTCAGGGCCGAATACTTCTTCCATAAGAAAAACGGCTCACCTCTAGCATCAACGAAATGAGTAAACACTGGTCCGACGCGGTTGCTATGCTCAGAGTCATTCCCTCGGGGTTTTCGGAAAAAGATCGTCAACCGCAATTGACCAACCGGGCACGGCCCTGCCCGCGTCAGCCATCTCGCCGCGCCGGAAGATGGTCGGCGTGTCCGGGTCGCTGGCGTGGTAGGCTTTGATGACGTCGGTGCTCTGCATATCGACGTCCCACACGCACAGTGTCCCCGCGGCAAAGTAATCGCAGCGCTTGGCAGCCATCGCGCGCTCGGCCTTCGGGCCGTAGTCGTGTTCGCTCCTCACCTCGACGGCGAAGACCGGCGCGCCTTCCAGAAACTTCATGCCGGTCGGCTCGCCGATATGCCATGCCGCGTCAGGGCTGAATGCCTTACGGTTCGGCAGATCGACACGGAAAGCGACGCCATCGCCGATGGCATGGCCGCTCCCGGTCGTTTGCTCAAGTATCATTAAGCTGAAAAGAATCCGGCTAGCGGCATGGCCGGGCAGGTATCCAGTTGGCGGCATCTTGACAATCTTCCCGTTGACGATCTCGGCCTTGCCGCGAACGCGATAGAGGTCTTCAATGGTGGCTTCGCGTGTTGTGGTCATCGCCTTTCCGCGGATGGATTACCTTTGCTCTGCCTTTATCGGCTTTGCGCGCGGCTGCGCACCAGGCGCTTCTCGTAGATCGGGAAGCGCTCGGCGAGCGTTTTGACGCGCGCCCGCACGCTCTGTTGTATGGATTCGCTGTCGGGCTCGGCCAGCACTTCGCTGATCAGGCCGGCGATCTCGCGCATCTCGGCTTCTTTCATGCCGCGCGTCGTCAGCGCCGGCGTGCCGATGCGAATGCCTGAGGCTTTCATCGGCGGCTGAGTGTCGAACGGGATGGCGTTCTTGTTGACGGTGATGGCGGCGCGCTCCAGCGCGCGTTCGGCCTGCGCGCCGGTCAGGCCGCGCACAAAGACGTCAACCAGCATCAGGTGATTGTCTGTGCCGCCTGAAACAATGCGGAAGCCGGCGGCAGTCAGCTCGTCAGCCAGAACTTTGGCGTTGGCGATGACCTGCTTTTGATAATCCTTGAAACCGGCCTCCAGAGCCTCTTTGAAGCAGACCGCCTTGGCGGCGACGACGTGCATCAAGGGGCCGCCCTGCACCGTCGGAAAGACGGCGCGGTCTACCTCTTTCTGGAACTCGGCACGGCACATGATCATGCCGGCGCGCGGCCCGCGCAGAGTTTTATGTGTTGTCGTCGTCACGAAATCCATGTGCGGAACCGGGCTTGGGTGCAATCCGGCGGCGATCAAGCCGGCGATGTGCGCGATGTCGGCCATCGAGTAGGCGCCGACTTCGCGGGCGATTCGTCCGATGCGCTCGAAATCGATGACCCGCGAATAGGCCGACGCGCCGCAGAGAATCAGCTTCGGCTTATGCTCACGCGCCAGCCGTTCCAGTTCGTCATAATCGATCTGCTCGCTTTCCTGGCGAACGCCATAGGGAACGATCTGATAACTGCGTCCCGAAAAGTTGAGTGGGTGCCCATGTGTCAGGTGGCCGCCGTGCGCCAGGTTCATCCCCAGCACCGTGTCACCATAGCTGAGAGCCGCCAGATAGACAGCCATGTTGGCCTGCGACCCTGAGTGCGGCTGCACGTTGACATGCTCGCAGCCGAAGATTTGTTTGGCGCGCTCGCGGGCGAGATTCTCGGCCACATCAACGAATTCACAGCCGCCATAGTAACGCTTTGCCGGATAGCCTTCGGCGTACTTGTTCGTCAGCACAGACCCTTGCGCCTCGAGCACCGCTTCGGAGACGAAATTTTCCGAGGCGATCATCTCAAGGTTATAAGCCAGGCGGTTCTCTTCGTCGGCGATCACGGCGGCGATTTCCGGGTCGGCTTCGGCGAGCGAGCGGTTCATCATATCGGTCATCGGTGGCATCCTCTCTGCTGATGAATTAGCCGAGCGTGCGCGCCTTGCAGATGGTTCACGCTCTCTGGTTCGAGTCTAGCAAAACGCCGGACGCTTGTCAGCCGGCGCTCGCCGCTCGCTGCTCAGGCGTGGTGACCAGGGCGACCGGCGGCTCGCGGCGCGTCAGGCGATGGCCGAAGGCAAGAATAGGCTTTTCAATGAAGTAGTAACTCATCATCGCGATGGCGAGCAGGCTGATTGCGCTACTCGGCCAGACCTGAAAATCGGCAGGCTCTTGATAGCGCCCGACGAACAGCGCCGATTGCCAGAGGTAGATGCTGTAAGAGAGCCGACCGAACCAGGCCATCGGCTTCGATTCAAGCAGCCGACCGATGGGGGTCTGTGGGTGCAGCACCGTGCCGATCAGCACCAGTGGAATCAGCATGGATTCGGCGACGACGGCGTAGGGAAGGGGAATCGTCCAGACTGCCATGAGCGCCGCAAAGCAGGCGAGCCATACAGGCATGACGGTCAGCCGCCGCAGGCGCTCGCGCCAACCGGGCTGGTGAATCAGCAGCGCCAGGGCACAGCCCCAAACCAAGCCATCCAGGCAGCGGTCGGTGCGCTGAAAAACTACCAGCCCTTCCGGGTTCGTCAGGCCATAGGCGAAGTCAATGTCGCGCCACGCTTGAAAGCCCAGAGCGATGAGTGGCGTTAGCCACAGGGCACGCTTTGATCGAACGAGAAGCAGGAAGGCCGGCCACAATAAGTAGAAATGCTCTTCGACCGCCAGCGACCAGTAGTGCCCGGTGTATGACGTGCTAGCCCCCGGCGGCAGGAAATTGCGGAAGAAGAAACACGAAGCGAAGGATTCAAGCGACGATGGCGGCGTCATATAGGAAAGCGCCGCCATCAGGTTGATGAAGAGGATGTAGAGAAATGCCGGCGGCAGTATGCGAAAGGCGCGGCGCAGATAAAAGCGCTTCAGACTGATGCGCCCGAAGCGCGCTTCTTCATCAAGCAATCGTGAGCAGATTAAAAATCCACTGATGCCGAAGAAGATGTTGACCCCGTGATGGCCATAATTGAAAACCGTGAACCACGGCGCGTCAGGCGATGTGCCGTGATAGCCAATGACCATCAGCACAGCGATGGTTCGCCAGCCATCGAGAGTCGGAAGGTAATTCGTGCGGGCCTGTTCCATGAGGGGTTAAAGCCAGCAGTCTAGTTTAGGCCGAGCGGTTAAGCAAGGCGCGCGATTCCCGCGCCGGTGTCGTGATCAACCGTTTCTCTTGCCGCGGATTCTCCGTTGTGTTGATATGGTGGCAGACGGGCGGCAGGGTGAATCAGGCCAGCCTGCTATTCTTGCTGCATCTCGCTCGACATGCGCTCCATGTCGATCACGCCGCGAACTGTTTTCAGCGCGTTCAGGGTCTTTTCCAGATGTTTGAGGTCGAAGACTTCAATGGTCAGCAATAGCTGGCCGCGCCCTTCGTTGTCCACCGACGCGTGAATGTCGCGCAAATTCGTGCCGATTCCGGCGATGGCCTGCGTCACGTTGGCGACCATACCCGGACGGTCCTCGGTGACCAGCTTGATGGTGATCGAATAGGCGGAAGGATTGGCGCCGTCTGACTTCATCCACTCGACTTCGATGATGCGCTCGGGATTGACCATCAGGCTCGGCATGTTCGGGCAGCGCGTCGAATGCACTGCGACGCCTTTGCCGCGCGTGATGTAGCCGATGATCTCTTCGCCGCGAATCGGATTGCAGCAGCGCGCACGATAGACCACCAGATCGTCGACGCCTTTGACGACGATACGGTCTTCCAGGCCGAGGGCGCGCTTGACCACCTGCTTGAAGGTGGGTCGCTTCTCCTGCTCCAGCTCTGTGACGCGCTCGGGCGGCAAGAGCTTGGCGATGATGTTGCGTGGCAGCGTCTTGCCGTAGCCGATTGAAGCCAGCAGATCCTCGGCGCGCGCTACACCGTAATCGGTCGCGATGCGGTCGAGGTCGCCATTCGAGAGCATCTTTTTCAAGCT
>JBJMGU010000019.1:0-15854 GCA_045807765.1 Blastocatellia bacterium | reverse complement strand
CAGACAATGATGCCACAGACGACCTGGCAGATAGTAGCTTGCTGAGTTGGAAGTAGTCCTTTAGACACGGCTCGTGTAAACTTGCTGATGCGTTTGAGACGCATAAACAGCCTCCTTTGTGGGAATTGGATTTAAGCACCCAAATTCTTATCACAAAGGAGGCTCTCTCTTTTACTGGGCATGACTCAGCAGTCCGTTCTGTTGATGCGCCAATGGCGCGGGTGCTATGATGATTTCGAGGTTGTCATCCGTATGTGCCTTTCCCGCTTCATCCTCATGCTTACTTTACTGGTCATCGCTGCGCCGGTCTGTCGCGCACAGACTAACGGCCACAACGAAGACCGGCAGGCCGCCGCTGCCGCCTTCGAAGAAGGGCAGAGCGCCCAGCAGCGCGGCGACCATTCGGCGGCGGTGCGCTATTACAGCAACGCCATCAACGCTGCGCCATCGCTTTATCAGCCTTACTATCAACGCGCCACCGCCTTGATCGCTCTGGCCCGCGACAAAGAAGCCGAAGCCGACCTGCGCAAAGTCATCGCCCTGGAGCCGAGCTTCGCCCGCGCCTATCGCGCCTTGGGGCAGGTCTTGCTTGATCGCGACGCCACTCAGGAAGCCAAGACGGCGTTGGCTCGCGCTCTCGAACTCGACCCGAAGCTCACCGGCGTTCGTCTGCTCTATGCCAGCGCGCTGATTAAGACCAACGAGCCGCAGAAGGCCATCGAGCATTTGCGCAACGCCATCGAGCAAGGCGAAGCAACCGCACTCATCTACGCGCTGCTCGGCATCGCCGAAGAGCGCACAGCCAAGAGCGAAGCGGCGTTTGCCGACTACTCGAAAGCCATCGAGATGGATGCCGGCATCGCCACGGCGCGCGAAGGCCGCGCCCGCATCTATGAAGCGCGCGGCGATGCCGCCAAAGCCATCGCCGATTACGCGGTCGCGTATCGCACCCAGCCGTCCGAAGCGACGGCGCTGCGGCTGGCAACGCTCTACGCGCGCACAGGACAGCCGCAGACGGCGCTGCAAATCTATCGCACGGTGCTGATCGAGCGCCCGAACGATTATGCGCTGCGCACAGAGATTGCCCGCCTGATGGCCGAAAACGGCCAGAGCGCCGAGGCCATGAAAGAGATCGCCGGCCTCATCAAGCTGCGCCCCAACGATGCGCGCTTGCTGGTGATGGCGGGCGACCTGATGTTTAAAGAGCAGCCGGCGGAAGCTGCCGATTACTATCGCCGGGCGCTGGCGCTCGACGCTAAAGATAACCACGCCCGCGTGCAACTGGGCGCGGCGATGGTGCGCTCGAAGCAGTTCGAGCCGGCGCTGCCCATCCTCACTGAAGCCTTGCAGCGTGACGCCAACAACTATGCCGCGCATGCCAGTTTGGCGACGGCGCTCTTCGAGCTGAAGCAGTATCCGCAGGCCGCCGGCGAGTTCATCTGGCTGATTCGCGCCAAGCCCGACGTGGCGATGAGCTATTACTTTCTCGGCATCGCTTTTGATCGGCTGGGCGATTGTCCGCAGGCGCAGCGCGCTTATCAGGAATTTGCGCGCCGCGCCGATGCAACCAGGAATCAGAGTGAAATTGATAACGCTAACCTGCGCTTGAGCCTGCTGGCCCGGCTGGTCAAGGATGGCAAGTGTAAGCCGCCCGCCAAAGGGAAGTGATTATGAAGCACGGATGCGATGATGACCGGCGCTCTGCCGGCATAAGGCGTTGGCTGAGGCGAGTCGCGGCGGGGTTGCTCGCGGGGTTGGTGATCGGCTGCGCGCCGGTCGTCCGGGCGCAAGACGACCCGCCGTTGCCGATTGACCCGACGCCGCTCGCAGACCTGCTGACCGCGCAGGAGAAGATGCAGCTCACCGATGCGCACAATCCCAAGAAAACGATTGAGACCTACATAAAGATCGCCGACGCGCACATCGATGCGGCGCTCGCCGCGGTCAGGAGCAATGATGCGCGCCACGCCGAACATGAGCTTGATGTGTTTCAGAAAGCGATGGCCGAATGCGTGAAGCTGGCCGAGTCGCTCACAGAAGGCAAGCGCAGCACCGCGAAAAAGGTCGAGCAGTCGCTTTACAAAGACCTGCGCACGCTGGAGTCAGTCGAGCGCCTGTTCCCGGTTGAGCGTGTGCAGTTTGCCGAAGCTGCCATCAAGCGTACCAAGCGCTTCCGCGTCCAGATGCTCAACATTGCCATTGCCAGCGGCGAAGTCTTGAAAGACCCCGACGCCGATAAACCGCCGAAGACCGAGAATCGCGATGACGCGACGCCTTCGCGTCCTCCCTTGCTTGAACTGCGCGGCGCTTTGCTTTATCAGGCAGCCTGGCGGACTTCATTCAGCAGCCGCAACGTAGGGAAGGAAATCACGAGCCTGCGTCGGTGGGGCGGGCAGATTGCCGGCGATTACCTGACCGAGGAAGAAGACGACCACGTTCGCGAGGCGCAAGCGGCTGACGACCGTATCAAAGTGTTTATGAAGATCGCTGACCGCAGGCTCGCGGCGCTCAATCCCGCGCCCGCGCCGACAGAGCCGAAGGCAATAAAGAAAGCCGAAGAAGAGAAGAAAGAGTGGGGCGAGCTGCCGAAGCTGTCACGCGCCGAGTTGTTGCTGCACTATGCCCGCGCCATCGAAGAGGGGATGGCCAAGCTCGAAGACGCTTACGAGCATAATCCGAAGAGCAAGGCGCTTGGCAAGGCACTCGACATTTTGCGCGAAGCCACCGACCGTCACTTGCAGACGCTGCGGGCATTGACCGCTGCGGCAAAAGACGAACGTGAGAGCGACGCCTTGCGCCGCGCCATCGAGCAGGCCGAAGTCGCCAACGACGGCGCCCGCAAAGGCATGAAGGCAAAATCTACCTAGCCTGTGAAGGGATTGATTCAAAGTCTGAGCTAAGGAGCCGCGATGGACTCAAGATTCTTGCGAGCAGATGAGCTTGGTCTGAGGCTGGAGATCGTCGGCGGCATTCCGATCTGGGAGCCCAGCCCGCTTTACAAGCATCAAAAGGCGGTTGACCGTATCCGCTCCAGCATTCGCAAGTCACCCGCAGGCTCGCAAAATCCATGTGACTGTGTTCATGCCGCCGATGTCTACATCAGCTTCCCGGACGGCTCGTTGAAGCGCCCTGATATATCGATCTTTTGCCGCGAGCCGGAAGAAGAAGAGGAAGCCATCCGCCTCGTGCCCGAAGCCGTTATCGAAGTCATTAGCAGAGGATTTGAAGCCAAAGACCTGGAGGTCGGACGAGAGTTTTATCTCAGGCAAGGCGTTAAGGACGTGATTGTGTTCAACCCTTATACGCTCGAAGTCCTGCACGCGCGGCGCGACCGCAGCGTAGTGCATCAATCCGAGGTTGCGCTTGAGTTGCTCTGCGGCTGTACGGCAAGCGTTTGAGGTCAGACCCCTGTCTCACAAAATAAAAACGCGGATGGCCCGTTACCATCCGCGTTTTAGTATTAACCGGCCTGTCGTCCGCTTACGAGGTCTTTGGCCGCTTGTAGGTGTAGGCCGGCGACTCCTGCCCGGTCTTCGGCAGCGCGATGACAATATCTACCTCGGCTTTGGCCGGGATGCGCTTAAAGAGCTTCTTATCCTTGCTGAAGACTTTGCGGCTCATGCCCTGGCCCTCGTAGTATCGGTCTTGCCAGAAAATCTTGCCGAGCGCTTTGCCGTCCACCATGATGTCGGTCTCGTCATTTCTGAAGTTGCGCCCGGTGACCTCAAGATAAGCCGGCGTTTCGTCATGATAGGTGACGCTTGTAATAATCGGCAGCGGCCAGACGTCGAAGTTGCCGCCGCTCACTGCTGTCGCCGAGTTGCCCGCGCCGTCATAGACCGTGACCCGCACCTGCGCCTTGAGCGTTGCCATGTCAATCGGCACGATCCAGTCATACTTTTGATCTACACCGCTACTCGGTGCGCTGATTCCGAGGATACGCGTCCAGGAGTTGCCGTTGTCGGTTGACAGCTCGATCAGCCGCTGTACGACGCCGACGTTGTCGGTTTCGCGCCACTGGATGGTCATCGCCTGGCCGCCGCCGACAACCGTGTGTTTATCCGGCGTAACGACCAGCACCGTCGGCGGCACGTTGTCGGGCGGGCCGTTGACGATCTCGAAAGGCCCGGGGCTGATTGACGAGACAGGCAGGTTGACGCCGTCCACCGCCGTGACGCGAATGCGCGCCAGCGGTGTCGGTATTGACGGTACGCGCCAGTCGAATTGCCGCGCCTTGCCATCCACCGCGCCGAGCAGGTTGTAAGTCAAACCGTCAGCCGAAAACTCGATGCGCTGGCTCTGAATGCCCTTGTCGTCCGACGCATCCCACAACACGCGCAGGAAGCTGCCGACGGTGATGTGTTCGCCGCCGAGCGGGTACTTGATGTTGACGGTCGGCGGCGAATCCACTGGGCCGCCACCGCCGCCACCGCCGCCACCGCTGCCGTCCGAAGTGATTGCGTTGTAGACGATGAGAGCGAAATCTTGATCGGTGCTGTCGTTGTTGCCGGGTATGCCATCGCCGGCGATGTTGGCGGCGACGACGCGCACTGTGAATTCGCCCGCCGCGCCGGCAGGCGCGTAGACGGCTTCGAGGTTGTTCAAGGAATCGGCGCTGCCGCCTTCGGTCGAAAAGGCGCCGCTGAAGTGGTTGCCGAGATAGGTCTTGCCGCCGACATCAACCTGCAAGTCGAGATTATTGACCGTCGGGCTAGCCGCGGGCGATCCCGGCGCATCGGTCCACGCCAGCGTGATGCGCAACGGTTTCGTCGGATCAACGACGCGGCCCTTGAGTGTGTAGACCTGGCCGGTATTGCCGAGCACTTGATCCTGATCCACCATCAGGCGCGGCACCTGATCCAGCACGCGCCCAAGATTCAACAGGCCGAAGCCCTGGTTGGGGCTGGGCAAGCTGTCCCCCGCGCGTGTGCCTGTCAGGTAGGTGGCGGCATTGGTCAGGTAAGCTTTGACCATTGCAGGGCTCGGCGGGTGCCCGACCGATTGCTGGAAGAACTGACGCAGCAGCGCCGCTGCGCCGGAGACGGCAGGTGCGGCGTGGCTGGTGCCTGAAGACCAGGTGTAGGTGATTTGATTCGTAGGGTAGTTGCCCGGCCCGCAGACGCCGCCGGCGCTGAAGTTCCGGTCTTGCGAGCGCGCGCCTTGAATGTGAGTGCCCGGTGCGACGATGTCGGGCTTGATGCGCCCGTCGGTGGTCGGGCCGCCGCTTGAAAAATCGATGATCGAATTGATGTCGTCGCCGCCGCTTGAATCTATTCCGCAGCCGTCCATGCCTGGGCGCAGATTTTCGCTGGCCCCGACCATGATGGTGTTCTTGGCATTGCCCGGCGAAGTCAGATGGCCGCCCGCGCCTTTGTTGCCCGACGAGAAGATAATCGTCAGCTCCTGGTTGCCGGCGTCTGAGCGGCGCGCGTCGCGCACCATCGCATCGTAATTCTGACTGTCTATGGTGTAGCTGTTGTTGTAGGTGCCCCAGCTGTTATTCGAGATGCGCGCGCCGGCTCCGTACATCTGATCTACCAGCAGTGTCAGCGACGGGTTTAAGTAATCCGGGTCGAAAATTTTCGAGATGCCGAGCTTGGCAAACGGGTGAATACCGAGCCCCAGGCTGTAGCCGTCACCGTCAACGTAAGGCGCGCCGGTCTGGTCGTTATAGCCGCCGGCGATTGAAGCGTTGATTGTCCCATGTCCGAGCGTATCGTTGATCGTGCCGGTAAAGTCCCCGCCCGCGCCATAACGCGAATAGACGACACGTGACGCGCCGCCGGCGCCGAGGAAGTCTTTATGAATCTCGGCGGGGTCGAGGCTGCCTTTGTCGAGCCCTGTGTCAGCGAAATCAATGCTGAAGTCGGGCGCGGCAGTAATGCCTTTCGAGGCCAGCCACGCGAGATAACCGTGAGGATTGACCGTATTGCTATTGTAAAGGCCGGCGATAATCATGCCCTGCTTTTCGTCATGCAACTCAGGCTTGGCCCACGGCTCAATCCACACAACATTGCTCTTGCGGGCAATGTCGGCCAGCCGCCGGGCGCTCACCTGTAGCCGCAGATTGGTGTAGTTGAGCGCCGATTGCGGCGGCGCGATCACCGCTTGCGAAACGGCAGCGATCTCTTCGATGTCTCTGCCGACGCGCTTGCCGTTGGCGACCTGCACGGTGACATCAACCAGCGCATCGGCATCAAGGTTGATCTCCGGCGCGATGCGGTATTCGGGCTTATACGAGCCGGCGAACTGCACGAAAGCGCGGTTGTCCGACTGCATCTGCTTGAACCGCGAGAAAGCCTCGGCGGTGGCGCGCACGAGATAGCCGTTGTTGGGAACGTAGGCGACGATTTCGGCTTCGCCTGCAATCTGGCGCACCCAGTCTTTCTTGACCGGGCCGATCATCTGCACAAGGTAGAGCTGTTCATCAGCCGGCTCAAGCGCACCGAGCGAAGAGGCCGAGTAGGCTTCGTCGCCGACCGTGGTGTCGAACGAATGGGCGCGCAGCATCAGCACGTTCATATCATCGCGCACCGCCGAGCCGTCGAGCGATTGCGTTGAAACGCTCTCAGCCGCAGCTTCGGGCGCGCTCATCAACGCAAAGCTGCCATAGTCTTCAACAACCGCGCCGCCGGCGGCGAGTATCGCATCGCGCAACGTCGCGTCGTTGGCCTGGACGATCACTTTATGCATGCCGGCGCGGCTGCGATAGGCCGTATCGAAGACCGGACGCGGCGATGGCTGTTTGGACGAATCGGAATGCGCCGGCAGCCGGCCTGCGAAGATCAATGCGAGAATGAAGAGTGAAAGAATCGTCAGGTGGAGTTTGAATCGAGCCATGATCGCTTGCTCCGGGGTGCCTATGCAGCAAACATTCCCCGGTCGGGTGAGCGGGTGAGGTGAAACCGCTCTCCGGTCGTTGAAGTGCTGCGGCTTGTTGATTCAGCGGGGACGCACAACACCAGAGGGGCAGAACCAGTCACAACTACTAAAGTGGGGCAAGCAAGCGGTTTGGGGAATTCACCGTGTCGCGATGGTAAGAGAGGCCGCGGCGAGAGTCAATAGTTTTCATTTGGCCAAAGAGCTGCCGCCAGGACGCCAAGACATGAATAAATACCCGAATTATAGTGACGCTTTGTGGCTTTGTATCTTCGTGGCCATGCTAAAGGCTTTCGCCCATATTGCTAAAACGTCAGCACGATGCGGCCCGTGATCTTGCCGGCGCGCATGGCGTCAAAGATGTCGTTGATGGCTTCGAGCGGCTGGGTTTCGATCAAACAACGTAGCTTGCCTTCAGCCGCCAGTTGCAAGACTTCGGCGAGGTCCTGGCGCGTGCCGGTCGCCGCCGAAGTGATAGTGATTTCGCGCATCATAATGGCCGGGAACGTCAGCGGCTCGGCAGGCATGCCGACAACCACCAGTCTGCCGCCCGGTCGCACCGCATAAAATGCCGCGTCGTAAGCTGCCTTTGCTCCCGATGTCACCACCGCTGCCTGCACGCCGCCGAGCTTGCGCAAGGCCTTCACCGCATCTTCAGTCGCCGCGTTGATCGTCATCTCGGCCCCGAATGAGCGAGCCAGCTCCAGCTTATCTTCACTGACATCAACGGCGATGATTTGAGCGCCAAAGTGCCGGGCGATCTGCACCGCCAGGTGGCCGAGGCCGCCGATGCCGAAGACCGCCAGTCGCTCGCCCTCAGAGATATGCGCGCGCTTGACGGCGCGATAGACCGTGACGCCGGCGCAGAAGAGCGGCGCGACCTCTGCCGAATTGAGCGCCTCAGGCACTCGGATGGCGTGCGAGGCTTTCGCCTTGATGAACTCAGCGTAGCCGCCGTCCACCATCGCGCCGGTAATGATTTGATTGCGGCAAAGGTTCTCCTGGCCTTCGCGGCACAAATCGCAATCGCCGCACGTCCAGTAAACCCAGGCGACGCCGGCGCGGTCGCCCACTTCAAGCTCGGTTACCGCATCGCCCCTGGCGACGACGTGCCCGACGACTTCGTGGCCGGGGATGAGCGGCTTCTTGATGAGCCGCAGCAACTGTTGCCAATCGCCTTCGGCGATGTGCAGATCGGAATGGCAGACGCCGCAGGCTTCGACCCTGATCATCACTTCGTCGGCGGCAAGCGTCGGCGGCTCGACGGTTTCGATAGACAGCGGTTGTTTGAACTCGTGCATCACGGCAGCTTTCATGGACTCCAGATTAATGACAGACGTGACAAGTGACAAGGGAAGGGAGTCAGGAGTCAGGAGTCAGGAGTCAGAAGACCGCAGTCAGAATATAAGCGGAGGCGTAAGCCGACTTCTTTGTTTATTCTGATTCCTGACTCCTGACTCCTGAATACTTCTCTCCTCACTCTTGTCCCTGTAGAATACAGGTGCATGCTCACACTTGGCATTGAAAGCTCGTGCGACGAGACCGCCGCCGCTGTCATCGAAGATGGGCGCAAGGTTCTATCAAACGTCATCGCTTCGCAGATTCAAACGCACGCGCCCTTTGGCGGCGTTGTGCCTGAGCTGGCATCGCGCGAGCACCTCAACCGCATCGCCCCGGTCGTCGGTCAAGCGCTCGCCGATGCGCAGGTGAAGCTTGCAGAGATCGACGGCATCGCCGTGACGCAGGGGCCGGGATTGATCGGCTCGCTGCTGGTCGGCATCAGCTACGCCAAGTCGCTCGCCTTTGTGGCGCGCAAGCCCATCGTCGGCGTCAATCATATCGAAGGTCATATCTATTCGGTCGTCTTCGAGAACCCCCCGGTCGACTACCCGGCGCTGGCGCTGGTGGTGTCGGGCGGCCACACGACGCTCTTCCTGATTCCTGCCGAAGGGCAGTACGCCATCATCGGGCGAACTCGCGATGACGCGGCGGGCGAGGCTTATGACAAAGTGGCCAAGCTGCTGGGGCTCGGCTATCCGGGCGGCCCGGTGATTGATCGGCTGGCGCGGCAGGGTGACGCGAGCGCGGCTGAGCTGGTCTTTACGATTCCACGCATGGATTCGCCGAACCTCGATTTCAGCTTCAGCGGCCTGAAGACCGCCGTGCTGCGTTACGTGCGCGAGCAGCGCATCGAGCCGTTGCCCGAAGGCGAAGCGCCGAATGAAATCATCATCAATCTGGTGACGAGCTTTCAGGACAAAGTGATCCGCTCGCTGCTGGCGCGCGTTCGCGAGGCCGTGCGGCGTCATCAGCCGCGAACGATTATTTTGGCCGGCGGCGTCGCCTGCAATAGCGCCTTGCGCGAGCGGCTCAAAGCGGCAGGCTTTGATGCGCCGGTCTATTACCCGAGCCCGATTCTGACAACCGACAACGCGGCGATGATCGCCGCTGCCGGTTACCCGAAGCTCAAGCGCGGCGAAGATCACGGGTTGGCGTTCACGGCTTCAACATCGATTAAGCTGGATAACCTGAAGCTCGAAGGCTACGATGTGCCCGCCAAAGCGCGCTACAGGATTTGAACACGCGAATGGATGAAGCGGACATGAAATACATGAAACGTGCGCTTGAGCTAGCGCGGTGTGGCCTGGGGCGGGTCAGCCCGAACCCGGCGGTCGGCGCGGTGCTGGTTCGCGAGGGCCGCGTCGTCGGCGAAGGCTATTTTCTCTACGAGCACTTGAAGCACGCCGAAGTCTACGCGCTTGAGCAGGCAGGCGAACAAGCACGTGGGGCGACGCTCTATTGTAGTCTTGAGCCATGCTGTTTTCAGGGACGCACGCCGCCTTGTACGGACGCCTTGATAGCGGCGGGCATTGCGCGGGCAGTGATTGCCGTTGCCGACCCGCACCCGCGGGTTCGCGGACGTGGCCTCGAACAACTGCGCCGCGCCGGTATCGAGGTCGAGGTCGGGCTGTGCGAAGTTGAAGCTCGGCAATTGAACCAAGACTTCTTCGAGTTTCAAGGCTCAATACCAGCTCGCAGCGAATTGATAGATTGATTACCCCAAAGAAAAGTCTCGGTCAGAACTTCCTCGCTGATCCTCAGGTTGCCCGCCGCATCGTGGATCGCGTCGCGCTCGAGCCGCGTGACTTGATCATCGAAATCGGCCCCGGCACCGGTGCGCTCACCGCGATGCTCGCCGACGCCGGCGGTTACCTGGTGGCCATCGAGATTGACCGGCGGTTGATCGAAGAACTGCAAAGCCGTTTTGCCGGCGACCGCGTGACGATCATCGAAGCCGACGCGCTCGCGGTTGACTGGAACGAGGTGCTCGATAGAGCAAGCAACGCCTGGCGCAATGCCACCGGGATGACAGGCGAGCCGCGCGCCCGTGTGGTTGCGAATCTGCCTTATTACATCTCGACGCCGATCATTGAGCGGCTCATGGCCGTAGGTCGCCGCATCTTTGACATGACGCTGATGCTGCAAAGCGAAGTCGTCGAGCGCATCGCCAGTCCTCCCGGCAGCCGCGAGTATGGCTACCTGTCGGTGCTGGTGCAGTATCATTGCCTGGCGACGAAACTGTTTGAAGTGTCGCCTGCCGCGTTCCGCCCGCGCCCGAAAGTACAATCGGCCATCTTGCGCCTGCTGGTTCGAGAGCAGCCCGCGGTTGATGTGGCAGACCGCGCACGATTCTTCGCGCTGGTGCGCGCGGCGTTTGCGCAGCGCCGCAAGACCATCGCCAATAACTTGAAAGCCGCGCGCCTGTCGCTCGGCATCAACGAAGAGATCGGCGCGGTGCTGGCACGCGCCGGCATCGAGCCCAAGCGCCGCGCCGAAACCTTATCGCTCGACGAGTTCGCTAAACTTTTTCATGCCCTGTTTGAATAACTGATGTAGAATGAATCCGCCGCCGGGTGATAGAAAATATAAAAACATTGATGCTTCCTTGATGACCGGCGGTTAATCGTAACTCAACGCTTCGAATCGCTTCCCCACATAATCAACCGGCTTGCCGTCTGGGCAACGCGGGGAGGCGAACGATGCTATTCAAAACTTTGAGCGCCGCCGTCTACGGCATTGATGCCTATGTGATGGACGTTGAAGTTGACCTGTCGCCGAAGGCCGGCGACAGCCTTGCGCCGTCGTTCACGATGGTCGGCCTGCCTGATGCGGCGGTGCGCGAGAGCCGCGAGCGCATCCGCGCTGCCATCAACAACTGCGGCCTTTTCTTCCCCATTCACCGCGTCACGGTTAACCTCGCGCCCGCCGACATCAAGAAAGAAGGCTCCGGCTTTGACCTTCCCATTGCCGTCGGCATTCTCGGAGCCAACGGCGACCTCAAGTGCGAAAGTCTGAGTGATACGGTGATCGTCGGCGAGCTGTCGCTTGATGGTCGCGTGCGGCCCATTAAGGGCGCGCTATCGATTGCGGTGGCGACTCGGGCGGGCGGTGCGCGTCGTTTGCTGCTGCCTGAGGAGAATGCACAGGAGGCGGCAGTCGTCCGCGGCGTCGCGGTTTATCCGGTCGCTTCGCTCAAGGCGGTTGTCGAATTGCTCAGCAGCGACACGCCGCCGGCGCCGCTTGAGATCGAAGTCGAATCGTTGCTCGCGCACCTGGACGATTACGCCGAAGACTTCCGCGAGGTGCGCGGGCAGGCGCACGCCAAGCGCGCTATCGAAGTCGCCACCGCAGGGGCTCACAACATCATCCTGATTGGCCCGCCCGGCTCCGGCAAAACCATGCTGGCGAAGCGATTGCCTACAATTCTGCCGCCCTTGCAGTTTGAAGAAGCGATTGAATGCACACGAATCCATTCAGTCGCCGGACTGACCGAGCGGCGCGGGCTCGTGACGCGGCGGCCCTTCCGCGCTCCACACCACACGATCTCGGACGCCGGCTTGATTGGCGGCGGCACGATGCCGCGTCCCGGCGAGGTGTCACTGGCGCACAACGGCGTGCTGTTTCTCGACGAGCTTCCAGAGTTTGACCGCAGCGTTCTTGAAGTGCTGCGCCAGCCGCTCGAAGACGGGCGTGTGACGATCAGCCGCGCTGCCATGTCGCTCACCTTCCCGTCGCGGTTTATGCTGGCGGCGGCGATGAACCCTTGTATGTGTGGCTTCTTCAATGATCCGACCCGCGAATGCAAATGCACGCCGTTGCAGATACAGCGTTATGTGTCGAAGATTAGTGGCCCGCTGCTCGACCGCATAGACATTCACATCGATGTGCCGGCGGTGAAGTTTAAAGAGCTGGCGAGCGAGACGCCTTCGGAAAGCTCTGCCGAGATTCGCGAGCGTGTGGTACGCGCAAGACAGATTCAGCAGGAACGCTTCGCCGGCGAAAAGCTCTTCTCGAACGCGCAGATGTCCCCGCGGTTGATTCGCAAGTATTGCGCCATCGATTCATCGTCAAAGGGATTGCTCGAACGGGCCATCACGATGCTAGGGTTGTCGGCGCGGGCCTATGACCGTATCCTGAAAGTGAGCCGTACGCTGGCCGACCTTGAAGGCCGCGAGCTGATCGAGTCGGGTCACGTCAGCGAAGCCATTCAGTACCGCACGCTGGATCGCAGCTACTGGACTTAACCCACGCTGTTCTCGATCAAATTGATTCGATTAACCGGATAGCCAGGCTGAAGCAAAGAGAATCAGACTTCAATGACCCGTCATGGCAGGCGTTACTGCGGGCTTGCTACTTCTCCTGATCCGCAACGCCTGAGAGTTATATCCAAGTAGCAACAGACCTGCGACGACGCAAAGTAAGCTCACAATCTGCGCGTCGCTCAACCCGAGGAGGGTTCGCGGATTCAGGCGGATGAATTCCACCAGAAATCTGGCGCTTCCCGTCAGCAGCAGATATCTGGCTAGAACACTCCCATCGGGCAATTCTTTTTCGGCGACCCGCCATAGATAATAAAAGAAGAAAAGATTGACCAGGCATTCATAGATCGGCGTCGGATGAACGAACTGCGTCGTCGGAACCAGGCCGGCGGGGAAGCTCATGCCCCAGGGCAATGAAGTCGCCGTGCCGTAGTCGCCATCGCCCGCCAAAAGACATCCCAGGCGACCAATGCCATAGCCAAGGGCGGCGCAGGGGCTGACCATGTCCATCAACCTCAAAGCCGGGATATGGAAATGTTTTGCCAGGAACCATAATGTCGTTATTGCAGCCAGAAAGCCGCCAAACCAGGTATAGCCATTTGAGCTAAGAAGCGTATCGAGTGGATGAGCCAATCGTTGCGAGGGAGCCTCCAGCGCCGAATATAATTTTGAGCCAAGAACTCCTGCCAGAGCCAGTAGAAAGATGATCGGCTCGGCAAGGCGGTCGGCGAGGTGATGACGTCTGAGATTAACTTCCAGGGCTTTCCATGCCAAGACGAATGCCAATCCCATAGTGATACCATAGGCTCCCAACACGATAGGCCCAATTCGGATGTATGGAAACATGGATTGCCTCACTTATCCGAGTTAATCACTGCAAGCGTTCCGAGACATGCCTTTGAGCATCACTCTGCAAATACTCAAAGGCATGTCCGTCGATTGTCGATCGGGTTTGGTGACCGTCGCCTGATTCAACCGCACCAACCGGGCGAGAATCAGACTTAAGCTCTAAGGCGACGGTCACAGTTTTTAGTAGACTACGTTGCACTCAGGAGCCGGGCCGCCCGGACTACCTTGCAGGCAGGGGTCTGGATCCGGATCAGGTGGAAGGATAGGCACCTCATTGCCGTAGATCCACACCGACGCGATTCCAACCACATCTCTACTTCCATCCGCCGTCGCGTTGACGATCACAATGGTATAGCTGCCGGAGTAGGCGCCGGCCAGGCTTGGCACACTCGCAGTTAACCATGTGCCATCACCAGAGACGTAGCCAGCAAGCTGCCCATCGATGTACCCCCCATACTCGTCATAGAACTCCACGGTCGGCGTCCCGTATGCCGTGTTCAGCCCCTGGCCGCTCAGCGTGACTGTCGCGGGAGGGGCAAACGCGTCGATAGTGTCCGGCGACATGGCAAAATTGACGCCGGTCAGCGAACACTCCAGAGTCGTTGTCTGTCCGCAAGAGATGGCGCGGCTAATGTTGAAGATCGTTCCGCACCCGGTGTGGCCGCCAATTCGTGTGAAAAACCAGACCGCGGGGACTCTTCCATCAGAGATCTTCTTCGTCCCGTCGCTGCCCGTCGTAATATTGAAACTCATCTGGCTGCCGCAGATGCTTCCCAGGCCATTATCGCCCTGCCAGTTGCCGATCACCTGGACATTGGGATCGGGATTGATCATCTGCCTTTGTGTGGGCGAAGGCGGAGTGATGACCACGGTTTTGACGGTGAACCCTGTAGGTCCAAACAGAAGATCGAAGAACCAGCACCCGGTGGCGAAGTACCCGAGTACAACGATCAGCAGTAATCTCTTGAATGCTTTCATGACTTGTCCCCCTCCTTTCTCAACGTTCGATTCCAAGCGTATCGAGCACTTTATCCGGCAGGCTGACGATCTCCTGCATGGGAATAGTAGAGCCGGCGCGCCGTAAGACCCCTTCCATCTCCTGTTGCCGCGGTGTCGGGGTGTTCGATGATTGAGGAGCGGCGTTGCCGGCTGAGCGCGGGGTCCTGCTATGTTTTTCGATCCAGACCGCCCTGCGCTCGTCTTGAGTCAACTGGAAATCCGGGTTGTAGATCTTCTGATGCAGGACCGTCATCGTGACATAGGCAGCCTCGACCGGCGACATCTCGTCAATGGTCGAGTGGGGTTTCTTGGTTTTGGTCTTGCCATTTTCTACGCGACCCCGGCCAATGAAATCCGGCAGGTAAGGGAGCAAGCGGCCGCGTACTTCTCTGACTTCGCTCGGGCTGGTCTTGGCGTATTCCGGGGCGTTAAATTTTACGGCAAGCCCATTGATCGCTCTGGCGACATCCCTTTCTGAGACCCCCCTGCGGTTCCCCTTATGGTATTTCTCCTCGGCGCGCGCCAGCCGGTCCCTGACCGTATCTTTGACCGTGGCAGGAGCCTCCTCCCAGCCGTATTGGCTCATCACTTCGTCGGTCAGGTCCTCGATGGCTCGCTTATCGGGACCTTTCACCGCCCGCGCCTTCCCGTTAATGCGCTGGGTGCCGGTTTGCCCGTCTGTCGCTTGCTTGGAATTGGACTGACTGTGGACGCTTGAGCTTCGGTTCAGCAAGGTCAGCCCCATCACCAGCAAGCAAAAGACTGAAAGTGAGAGAATGACTTTGGTGGTTTTCCTCATAGATGTTTTCTCCTTCGGCCTGTAAGTAGTTGATGGTTATACCCAGACTCCGGTCGAGCCGATGGGCAAGGCTTTAGCGTTGCTCCGCGTTACGCTAATTTGCTACAGCACTGTCACTGAGGTATCGAGGATTGCAATAGGCTTACGGCGTGCGTATACTCAAGCCGTCAATTACCACTCCAATTTCAGTATGCATAGTATCTAGAAGATTGTTTGCTAGTCCTTAATTTTCTATCAAACGTTTCTTAAATAATTATGAAACGAACTACACAAACAAAAGGGAGCACTGATTATACCTTCGGGCGGTTTTACCTAAACACCCGGGAGCGCCTTCTACTGTGCGATGGAAAGGCTGTGCCCATCACTTTGAAAGCCTTCGACACTTTGTCTGTGCTCGTGCGCAGCAGCGGACATATCGTCGAGAAGGATCATTTGATGGCACAGGTCTGGCCTGACGCTTTTGTCGAGGAGGCCAACCTTACCCAGTACATTTACAGGCTCAGGAAGATTCTCGGCATCAGCCCCGACGGGCGTCCCTACATCGAGACGGTGGCGCGGCGCGGCTATCGATTCACCGCCACGATCAGGGAAGTAAAGCATGAAGCGGGTGGTCTGGTGATCGAAAGCCACGCCGCGCAAACCACCATAGACCATGAGGCAATTACCCATTACGAGACCCGGACCATCTCAGTTGCTTTTATGAATTTCGTCTTTTAGTGTTAGTTTGT
>JBJMGU010000018.1:0-18874 GCA_045807765.1 Blastocatellia bacterium | reverse complement strand
CGCCAAGCCGACCAGTGGCTCTTGATGGTAATAGACTTGATGGTTGCGAATCAGGAAGATCGGCGAAAGGTAGAGGCCGATCCAGACGACCGGCACGATGAATCGCCGCCAGGCGGCGCGACCGCGCCAGAGCGTTAAGAGGATGAACAACCAGAGTGCCGCACAGAGCGTTATCTCGACCCACTCGGCATTGCCCGCCAGTACGCCGCTTAAGCCGCGCTCGCCCATAAAGCCGGGGTTCGTCAAAGAGAAATTCCCCACCGTCGCCAAAAACGCGGTCGTCTGCCAGCCCGCGACCGGCAGAGAAAAACGCGGAGAATAGATGGGATTGTCGGCGTTCAATGGCCCCGTCAAGACGTAGCGCAGGATTAAGTAAGAGGCCGAGATAACGACGAACGGTGCGAGCCGTATGCCCCAGTAGCGCGCCTGGCCGAGCCAACCGCCCGGCTTGACGGTGTGCGCCACAATCATCGCCGCCAGCAAGACGATCAGCAAAAAGCCATTATCTTTGCTGTAGACGCTGAAGGTCGTAAAGAGCAGCGCCAGCAGGTAATCCGCTGACCGCCGCGATTCGAGGTAGCGAAACCAGAAGAGGACGGTCAGCAGAATCGTCATCAGCAGGATCGATGCCTCGTAGACATTGATGTAGCCGATGACCGTCAGGTGAATCTTCGACGCCGCGAACAATCCGAGAGCCGTGAGCCGTGCCGACCGCGATTCGACGAACTTCAACAACACGCGGTAAAACAGAAAGAGGTTGATGATGCAGAAGACAGCATTTCTGACATGATAGAACATCGGGTCGGGCGGCAGGACATCGTGCCACCAGATGTCTGCGAGAAAAAAACCGGGCCGGAAGAACATGCCATCCATGCGACTGAAGGCCGCCTGCCACAAGTTCCGGCCATTGATATTGTAGATGCGAATGTAGGTGAAGGTTTCGCCGAAGAAGAAGTACTTGAAGGCAGGCCAGGAGAGAATCAGCAGCAGAAGGCTAGCGACCCCGGCTGCAACGAAGGTTTCTTTGCGGCGTCCGCCTGAGGCTTCCGACATAAGTGAAGGATACTAGCCGACGCCGCCACAAGCCGCAAGTTAGGGCAGGCAACCTGCTTGCCCTAATGCCTCCCCGTCGTGTTCGGTAAAGCGATGTCTCCCGGCCCACCCCACTGGCTGAAAATGTATTGCGTGTAGTTCGACGATGAAGTCGGGATAATCCACACGCCTTGCGACGAACGCCAGATTCCAGGATCGGCCTTGCCATCGCCATCAAAGTCTCCCACAATCGGCGTGTCGCCAATGGAAGGGAAGCCTGCGGGCACGAACAATGGCTGGCCGGCAGCGAAGCTGTAGTTGCGGCTCGATAACAAAATCGCATAGGTCGCGCTCTGACCACTCGACGGCGGCACCATGTAACCAATATCAGCCCTACCATCGCCGTCGAAGTCGGCGACGATGGGCTGTAACCCTGTGCCGCCCCAACTGAAGAAGAGTGGGAAGTCTGTGCTGAAGTTGTGCGAGGACTGCAACACGCCCCACGTCCCGTTGTGATAGTACCCCATGTCTGCGCGGCCATCGTGATCAAAGTCGGCAGCGATGGGCACGTCGCCAAGCTCGCCCCACTGCGCGAAGATGAATTGATTGTAGTCGAACGAGCTTGATTTGGGGATGAACCAGATGCCTTGTGTGGCGCGCCACACACCTGGATCAGCTTTGCCGTCGCCATCGAAATCGCCGACGACCGGTGCGTCGCCCATGGACGGGAAGCCCGCTGGCATGAACAACGGCTGGCCGGCAGCGAAGCTGTAGTTGCGGCTCGAAAGCAGAATCGCGTAGGTCGCGCTCTGGCCGCTCGATGGCGGCACGATGTAAGCGATGTCGGCCTTGCCGTCGCCGTCGAAATCGGCGCAGATCGGTTGCAGCCCGGTGTCGCCCCAGCTAAAGAACTGCGGGCTGTCGGCGCTGTACAACTGCGAAGATTTCAGCCAGCTCCACAGCCCCGAGCGATAAAGGCCGAGATCGCACTTGCCGTCGCCATCCAGATCGGGCGAGTAGCCGTTCAGCCCCGGCGACAGGTCGCTGATTCGATAACCAGTAAAGCTCGCCACCTGAGACCCGTTCATGTTCACGAAGGTGCGGGAGGCGGGGTTGAAAAGGTAGCCGTCTAGGGACGGCGTGACCGTGTAGCTTAAGCCTGCGGCAAGGTGCAGGAAGTCCGCAGTCCCGCCGAAGCTCGTGGGTTTCGTGACCACATTATTGCCCTGTGTCCTCAAGCTCAGCGCCACGCCGTCTATCCGGTGATCGCTGGCCGTATTGACGTAACAGGTGATGGAATTCGCTTGCACCGAACGGAGCGGCACCGCCCATACACCGCGGCCAAAGGTCGCGGCCCGCAGGCTGCCGCCATCAGCGACGACGCGCAGGTCGGTCACTGGCACGGCGGGCAAGCCGTCGCCGAACGGTGCCCAGGTGAAGCCTTGATCTGTCGAGCGGTAGACGCCGATGTCTGTCCCGCAATAGAGCGTGTTTGTATCGAAGGGGTCAACCCGCACAACTTGCATCGCCGCCTGCTGCGGCAGCCCTGTGCCGCGTTGCGTCCATGAAGCCCCGCCGTTGTTCGTCACATAGAGCTTGCCGTTGAATTGATTGCCATCCCAGCCCGGCGTGGCGATGTAAACGAGGTTCGCGTTCGCCGGGTCAATCTCGATGTTTTTCGGTGCGCCGAACTGGCTGGTCAAAACCTTTGTCCAGGTATTGCCGCCGTTGGTCGAGCGCAGGACGACAGAGTCTTTCGAGATCATGATGACCGAGTTGTCGCTGGGCGCGACGCTAATGACGCTGAGCGGGTCAACGTTGTAGTCCCATGATGATCCGTCGGTGATTGTCGTCGGCAAGCTCACCCATTGGCTATTGATGATATGCCAGACCGTGCTATCTATGGTGTAAAGCGCATTCGTGTAATTGCCGCCAACCGCGAGCCGTGTGAACGCCCGTGGCGAGTATCCGAATGGCGGAGTGAAAAGAACAAAGCTCGGACTGTCGCTGTCCGCATCGGTGGTATAAAAAATCCTGCCGTCCTCCGCCGTCGCCCAGAGCCGATAAACCGCCGGGTCAACATACGAATCAATCCCATTGCCCGGCGCGGTATTGAAGTGCGCCCACGCCGTCACCGGCTCGTCAGGCCGTCGGTCGGTGCCGTTGCCTTGCGAGCCTGCGTAGATTCTATTCAGCAAAACCGGGTCACTAGTCAGAGACAAGTACTGCCGCGTCACGAGCGACTCATTGCGGGCTATTACCGTGTTGCCATCGTCTGGCGTCTCCCACACGCCGCTCTCGTTGGCCAGGTAGAGATGTGATGCTGTATAGCTCATCGAGGCAGAGCCGGTCAGGGGCGTGGCGTTGTTAAACGGCGGCTGGTGCCAGGTGCTGCCGCCATCGGTCGAGCGCACGTAATGGACGCCGCCGGCGAGAATCGTATTGGCGTCGGTGGGCGAGACGATGATCGTGTGGTTGCGCCCAACGTCGGTCACGCCGCCGAGAAAATGACTGATGTCGGCGTCGGCATTGGTCGAAAGATCCGTCAGCTCGACCCACGAGTCGCCGCCGTTGATCGACTTATAGACGTGCGACAGCACCTCATTCGCCGTTGCGGTCGCGGTGGTCGCGTAAAGCACTTGCGGGGTGGATGGCGTGATGGCGAGGGCGATTTGCAGCCCGTTTGCCGGCAGGCCCGAAGACTTCTCGACCCAGCTCGCGCCGCCGTCGATTGATTTGACTACCCGTGCAGGCCCGGCCCCATAGCTGTAAACCGTTGCGTAAAGAATCTGCGCATTGGACGAGTCGCGTGCGACATCATTGACTTCAATCAAAGATTCGCCGGGGTGGCGCGGGATCACTTCGGTCCAGGTCTGGCCGCCATCGGTTGACCTTAGGCCCCCGGCGTTGGTGCCGACCACCAGATCATCAGGGTTATCCGGACGCACGGAGATTTTGAAGAAACGGGTGGCGACCACGCTGCTGGGAAATGACCAAGTTGCCCCATCGTCTGTGGATTTCAGCAGGCCGATGCCGCGATTCATCTCGCGGACCCCGTACACCGGCGCGCTCCCTGTTCCAACATAGATGATGATTTGGTTACGAGTAGCGATGGCGAGGGCGCCGACTTCCAGGAAGGGCAGCGAGTCGGTCAGCGGCTCCCAGTTGCCGCCCGCATTGAAAGACCTCCAGACGCCGCCGTTATCAGCGCCTGCATACACCCTTTCAGTGACAGGATGCACAGTAATCGCCGTCATCCGGCCTGCGCCGTTGGTGGGGCCAAGCGATGTCCACGTCGGCCCCGCGCCACTGGCTCGCACCGCTTGCCGCCGCGCCGCGGCGCGCCGTCGCTCGTACTCTCGACGCGCCAGCTTCAAGCGTTGTTGCGGGTTGGCTTCGCCGTGCTGCGAGTGCCAGAGACGCCACTGCTGATCGAAGCTCGCCGCTTGATTGTCCGACTGAGCGACGTGGCTTTGCACACGACTGCTTGGTAAGAAGCTCATCGCGGCGATGGCAACCGTTACGACGGCAGTCGCCAGCAACCATGCTCGAATAGGCGCTTTCGAATTGTACATCGGCTTTTCCCCTTGCTCACTGAGGATGGCAATTTGGATTAACCTGAAAGATTAAGACGTAGTGTCAAACTTCGCCTGGCAGCGCTGAGTCAAAATTATAGCATGAGTGTGCAAAGAATTAATGATCAAATCAATCGCGCTGCTTCATCGATCCTGCGAGGATGACTCGGATTGGTTATTTTGCAGCGGCGGGTGCGGACAACAGGCTCTGCATGCGCGACAGCAGCGTGAAGAATGCGCCCTGTTCGCGTTTGCTGCGGCGCTGGACGGTTCCCGCTTCAATCGTTAACTGGCCGACATCGGTGGTCAGGGTGATAAAAATCTGGCTCTGGTCGTCGAGCTTGGTGACATCAACAATCAACGCCGGCTCGCTCTCGCTGGCAAAGCGCGTCGTCTTGGGCTCTTCCTTGCCGACCTCCTCTTCGTTCAGGGCGAACTTCTGCGCTTCGACCAGGAGGTTGCGGAAGACTCCGACCTGGGTTTTTGAAAAAGTCCCCGACACGACTGTCTCGTCGCCATCTGACACCATCAAGTCAAAGGTTTCGAGGCTGCGACCACTGCGCGCCAGCCGACAGGTCGGCCCGCTTTGCGGCGCGGCAACTGCCAGCCCATCCAAGAGCATTAGCGTGAAGAGTAAAGTTGTAATGTTTCGTCTGTTCATATTGCCAACCTGAGGCAACAATTCTAGGCGATGCATGGTTAGCGCGGCAAGTGCGCCGCACCGGACGGCGTCGCACCACGCGCTTGCTTGAAGCGACTGGCGCAGGTAGCATCCTAGCCGATGTTGATGCCGCATTCGTCTTTCCGCACCCGGCTAAGCTCGTTTGTCTGGCGTGCGCTCGCCCGCTATGGCCGCTTCAAGTACCGGCGACTGCTGCCGCTCTACAAGGCGCTCGGACTCTGGTCGAAGCGATCAAAGGTGACCGAGGTTACGAATCCGGTGCCGAGCTTGCAGCGGGCGCAGCGGTTGACCGACTGGCTGGCGCGGTCGAGCGCTGCCCAACTCAGCAAGCAGGTCGAAACCATTGCCGCGCGCGCCGCCGCGAGTCACGGCACGATCATCTTTCTGCCATCGGTCGGCTGGCAGGTCGCCAACACCCAACGCTGCCATCACTTGGCGCGCGAGTTTGCCCGGCAGAGCTACACCGTGGTCTTTGATTGCAGCAATGCCTATGACCCGGTAAACGGCGTGCGAGAGGTTGCCCCCAACCTTTTCCTGTTTCGCGGCGACCCCATTGCGCTCGCCGCTCTGCCGCCGGCAATCTTGTGGACGTTAGCCTACAATTTCGAGTATGGTAAGAGCTTCGCGCGCCCGGCGCTTCGAATTTATGACTGGATAGACGATCTGGCGGTCTTCCCCTACGAGCGCAGCTTTCTCGAAGCCGGCCACGCAGAGGCGATGGCTGAGTCCGAGCTGATACTTTGCGTCGCGCACCGCTTGCACGCCGAGGCGCGCACCACGCGCCCCGACGCCGTCTATCTGCCGAACGCTGTTGACTACGAACACTTTGTTGGAGATCAGAACCCGTTGCCGCGCGACCCGCAAATGGCAGCCCTGGTCACGAGGCAAAAGCCGGTTGCCGGATACGTCGGGGCACTGGCAGAATGGTTCGATTACGAATTACTCGATGAGGTCGCCGCACGTCGCCCTGACTGGCAGTTTGTGCTGATTGGGCCGACCCTCGATATGAGCCTTCGTGAGCGCGGACGAAAGCTGCTCGCCAGGGCTAATGTGGCATACCTCGGGCCGCGCCGCTACGCCGACCTGCCGGCGTACCTGCGGCAGTTTGACGTGGCGATGATCCCCTTTGTGATCAACGATATTACACAGGCGACTTCACCGCTTAAGCTCTATGAGTACTGGGCCGCCGGCAAGCCTGTGGTGACGACGCCGCTGCTGGAATGTCGCGCCTTCGCCGAAGTCACACTGGCCAGCGACCCGGCTGAATTTTCAGGCGCGCTCGATGAAGCGCGGCGGCTCGCCGGCGACGCGCAATATCGTGAGCGTTTGCGCCGGCTCGCCTTCGAGAATTCCTGGACGGCGCGGGTCATCGAGGTGGCCGGCTTGCTGAAAGCGCATACGAACCCAGGGAAGGTTGAGGAAGGACGAAGATGAGTGACATCGAGAACCCGATGAATTCGCGGGCGTGGTGGGATGAATACTTTGCCGAAAGCTGGCAAGCCAAAGGCGGCAGCGCGCAAACGCGCCACTTTATGGAACGGCTGCTGGCCGAGTTGTTAGCGCCTGATAAGGCTTATCTGCGCTCGCGACCGCTCGACGTGCTTGATTGGGGCTGTGCCTTTGGCGAAGGGGTTGACCTGCTGGCGGGCCAGTTGCCGGCGAGCCGCGTCACCGGCCTCGACTTTTCTGAGGTCGCAATCAACCGGGCGCGGCAACATTTCCCGCAACGCGAGTTCATCTTCAGCGAGAGCGGCGGCCTCTCCCGTCGCTTCGATGTGATTATCGCTTCAAACTGTCTGGAACATTTCGAGGAACCGCTCAAGGTCATCGAAGCGCAGTTGCCGTTTTGTAAGAATCTTTATATTGCCCTTGTGCCCTACGATGAGTGGCCATTGTCTGAGCATCACCTGGCGCGGCTCACGGAAGCTTCTTTCCCGCAACGCCTCGGCGGTTTCACGCGGCTCTATGCCCGACAGATCAATGTGGACCCGGCCCACTGGCACGGCAAACAGTTGCTCGTGGCTTACGGCTCGGCGGCCTACGTGGCCGAGCGCAGTGGTCGCGAAGTCCGTGCGCGCGAGCAAGAGAAATGGGACGCCTATTACACAGACCTGGCGACCGTCGAGAACGATCCGGCGATGGAGAGCTTTGGCCGCGACCTCGCCGAGCGCGTTGCCGCGCTGTTGCCAGAAGGCGGGCGCATCCTCGAAGCCGGCTGCGGCGGCGGCTGGCAAAGCCTGGGGCTGGCGCGCTCGAGCCGCTTCCAGGTCACACTGATGGACTTTTCGCCGGCGGCGCTGAATTACGCCCGCCGCTTGTTTGAGCGCGAGCAGCAGTCCGCCGAGTTCATTTATGGCGATGTCTTCGAGCCCGGCGCGGCAGAATACGATCTGGTCTTCAACGCCGGCGTGCTGGAGCATTACACGCTTGACGAGCAAGCCCGCTTCCTGCGCGGCATGGCCAGCCGCAGCCGCAATCTGGTCATGGCGCTGGTGCCGAATCAGTCATGTTACTGGTACTGGCTGTGGCGCACACAGCAGGCCAGCCGCGACAACTGGCCTTATGGAAAAGAGATGCCGATGATGGATATGTCAGAGGCATTTGAGACCGCCGGCCTGTGCTTCGTCGGCCAAACTTACATGGGCGAAGACTGGGCCGAAGTCTTTATCGAAAACCTATCCGGTATAGATCGCGACCTGTGCGACACGATCCTCACGCTGCATCGGTCGGCGCTGATTCCGTCACCGCATAAAGCCTATTTGCTCGCCGCGCTCGGAAGCCGTGCGCCGCTTGCCGGAGCCGCGCCACAGGGCTGGTCGCGCTCCCTCGCGCAGAGCATGCAGCAGGCCGAAGTGACCGCGGCGCTCGCTGATGCCCTGGCGCTCAACATTCGCGGCGAGCGCGAAGTCAGTCAGTTAAACATACAGGTGTATCAACGCGATCTGCGGATCAACGAGCTTGTCGCCCAGACAGCGACACTTGCCGGAACCGCACAGGAGAAGGAACGAATCGTCGAGACCCTGACCGCACAACTTGCCGTGAGCCGGCAGGCGGCACAACCGGGGAAAGAGCAAGCACTGGCGGCGCAGTTGGCTGAGCAAGAAGCCGCCCTGCACAAACAATCGTTAGCCTACGCCGACCTTGAACGCCGCTTGCAACAGCTCACCGACGAGTTCACAGAAAAAGAACAGACAGCACAGGCTCGCGCCGCGCAGTTGATTGAGCAAGAGATCGTGCTGACCCGCCAGCTTGCCAATCAATCACAGTCGGCGCAGGCGCTCGCCGCGCGTCTGAGCGAAAAGGAAAGCGAAGCGCAACGACTGGCGACTGAGCTCGCTGAAAAAGACCAGGCCCTGCGGTCGTTGACACAGCGCCTGGAAAGGATGAACGAGCAGGCGCGACGCTATGCGACGCAGTTGCGCGACACCGCGACAGAGCTTCAGCGCATGAAGAGCACGCTCGGCTGGCGATTGCTGAGCTTCTACGGGCCGATCAAGTATCGTTACCTGCTGCCGATCTACCGTCGCCTCGGGCTCGCCCCGGCGCGCGAAACCGCCCGACCCGTTGAGCCTTTGGCAGCGTTCACTGAGCCGGTCAGCTCGCCGGATAAGCGACTGACCGAACCCTGGATCGAAGCCATGCCTGTGGCAGCGGAAACACCGTCCATGCCTGTGAAACCCGGCGACACGGCGCACGCCCTGATGACCATGCCGGACAGCGGCGATGACACAGTCCTCGCCTCAAGCGCCCATGACGTCATCTGCTTTCCGATCATCGAATGGGATTTCCGCTTCCAGCGCCCGCAGCAATTGATGGCGCAATACGCCGCCGCTGGACATCGCGTCTTTTACGTTTCGCAGCAGTTCCGCACCTCTGGCGTACCCTACGTCATTAGCGAAAAACGCGCCAACGTCTTTGAAGTATCGCTGCGCGGGCCGGCCTTAAACGTTTACACTGAAGCGCTCGACGAGCGAGGCTGTGACGAGCTGTTTGCCTCGCTCAATGCCTTGCGACGCGACCTGGCGTTCGGAGCGACCGGCGCTTTTGTGCAACTGCCTTTCTGGTGGCCGCTCGTCAGGCGGGCACACGAACGTTTCGCCTGGCCGGTGATCTACGACTGCATGGATTTTCACGCCGGCTTTTCGACCAACCGCGAGGCGATGCTCAACGCCGAAGATGAACTGCTGCGCGCAGCGGATCTGGTAATTGCCTCGTCGGCATTTCTCGAAGCCGAAGCCCGCAAGCATACCGATAAGGTTCTGGTCGTTCGCAACGCCTGTGATTATGACCACTTTGCGATTGCTGAGCGGGCACCGCAGGCGCGACCGGTCGTCGGTTATTACGGCGCCATCGCCGACTGGTTCGACGCCGATCTGGTGGCCGATCTGGCGGCGCGCTGCGCCGATTGGGATTTCGTGCTGGTCGGCTCGACCTTTTCAGGAGACGTGCGCCGGCTGGAGAAACTGCCGAACGTCCGGCTCGTCGGTGAAAAGGCTTACTCAGAGATTCCTGATTGGCTGGCGACCTTCGACGTCGCCATCATCCCGTTCAAGCGCACGCCGCTGACGGAAGCGACCAACCCCGTGAAAGCCTACGAGATGCTGGCCGCCGGCAAGCCCGTGGTCGCGGTGCCGATCCCCGAAGTGCGCCCGCTTGCGCCGCTGGTGCGCCTGGCTTCGACCGCTGAAGAGTTCGAGCGCGAAATCAAAGCGGCGCTCGACGAGAGCGACCCTGCGTTGCGCCACCAGCGCCAGGCATGGGCAAGCGAGCAGACCTGGAAGCAGCGCTTCGCGGCGCTTGCGCCGGCAGTGCGCCGCACTTTTCCGAAAGCCTCGATCATCATCGTCACCTTCAACAACCTGGCGCTCAACCGTCTCTGCGTCGAGAGCCTCTACGCGCGCACCGAGTGGCCGAACTTTGAAGTCTTCATCATCGATAATGCATCGAGCGACGGCACGCCGGATTATCTCCGCGAGGTCGAGCGCGAGCTGTCGAACCTGCGCATCATCCTCAACGAAGAGAACCTCGGATTTGCGAAGGCCAACAACCAGGGATTGCGTCAGGCGGCGGGCGACGTGCTGGTGCTGCTCAACAACGACACGGTGTTGACGCGCGGCTGGATGACGGCGATGATTCGCCATCTCTATGCCGAGCGCGAGATCGGCCTGATCGGCCCTGTAACTAATGCTATCGCCAACGAAGCGCGCATCGAAGTCGGCTATGACTCAATCAGCGAGATGCCGGGCTGGGCGGCGCGCTATGTCCGCGAGCACGACAACGACACCTTTGCGATCCCCATGCTGGCGATGTTCTGCGTCGCCATGCGGCGAGAAGTCTTTGATAAGGTCGGCTTGCTCGATGAGCGCTTCGGCATCGGCATGTTTGAAGACGACGATTACTGCCGCCGCCTCAAAGCTGCTGGTTATCAATTGCGCTGCACTCGCGATTCGTTCATTCATCACTGGCAGCGCGCCTCGTTCCGCTTGCTCGGCGAGGACGAGTACTTGCGCATCTATCACGAGAACCGCAACAAGTATGAGAGCAAGTGGCAGGAATCTCAGCCGCCGGCGACTGACAGCGCGCAATTCCCCGCGCTATCAGCCGCCGGCGCAGATCGTTACCGCGCACAGTTGAAAGAAGTGCTGGCGCGCATAGAGAAGAGTCGCGGCGCGGTCATCTTTCTGCCCTCAATCGGCTGGAACGTTCACCTCTTCCAGCGCCCGCACCATCTGGCGCGGACGTTCGCGCAACATGGCTACGTGGCGATCTTCGACAGCTCGAACGCGCAGGACGAGGTAGACGGCTTCAAAGAAGTCGAGCGCAATCTCTTTCTCTTCGATGGGCCGCCAGAGCTGTTGCATGAAATCCCGCAGCCGACGCTCTGGGCCTTCACCTACAACATCACTCGCGCCGACGATTTTCCGCGCGGGGCGCGCATCGTCTACGACTGGATTGATGCGCTCGATGTCTTTCCTTATGACCGTGCGATGCTGGAGCGCAATCATGCGCGCGGCCTGCGCGAGGCGGCGGTCGTCGCGGCGGTGACGCGGCAACTGCATGAAGAAGCGATGCGTGTACGCCCCGAAGCCATCTACATGCCGAACGGCGTTGAATACGACCGCTTTGCCACAGGTAACGCAACGATTCCTGACGACGCGGAACTGGCAGCGCTTTTGCAATCGGGCAAGCCGCTGGCCGGTTACTATGGCGCGCTGGCCGAGTGGTTCGACTATGATCTGCTCGACGAAGTCGCGCGGCAGCGCACGGACTGGAATTTTCTGCTGATCGGCCAGGCGCTGGACGACAGCATGAGCCGGCACAGACTGTTGGAGCGTGCCAACATTCGATGGGTCGGGCCGCGCCCTTACGAATCACTGCCCGGCTACCTGTGCGCCTTCGATGTGGCGATGATTCCATTCGCGATCAGCCCGATTACCCTTGCGACCTCGCCGCTCAAACTCTATGAGTACATGGCTGCCGGCAAGCCGATCATCACCACGCCGATGCCTGAATGCCAGCACTTCACGGAAGTCAACATCGCGCGCCATGCCAAAGAGTTCGCGACGCTGCTTGACAGCGCGCGGGCGCAGGGCAAAGACGAGGCATGCCGTAAGCGGTTGCGCGCCATCGCCCACGGCAACACCTGGGCGCAGCGTGTAGAGGCGGCCATCGCTGCGCTCGAACAGAACGCCGGCGCATCGTCGGCGGATCGCTCGGCGCAAGCGACAGGGGGACGCCGTTCGCAACCGTGAGATACTGAATTCGTCGTGGTTGATGTCGAAAGGCAGGCTTAACCACAAAGGCACAGAGGAGACAAAGAGCGCTTCAGATTCTCTTTGTCTCCTCTGTGCCTTTTGTGTTCCGGTCGTGAGTTCGAGTAATCCCGTTGAGACTACCGCGCTGCGATTACGGGCAGCCTTCGGTGGTGACGGCGACGGTCAGCGTCGCAATGGTGTTTTCCGGGCCGAGCGGCTTGCCGCCGCTGACGTCCTGCAAGTAAAAGGTCGTGCCATTGCCGACCCACTTGCTGGTCGTCCAGTGGCCGACCGGGTCGGCCTTCGCCACAAACGTGTCACCGTCCGGCTTGCCGATGTGAATCTCGACGGCGCTGGCGCCGTTCGCCGTCCATGAAACCGTAGTGATGCCTGTGCCGGTCTTGTCGCACACCTTGATCGGGCTCGGATTGGCGGTCAGCGTGCCGGTCGCCGCGGTCTTCGCTTTCGCAACGAGCGCCGCCGGTTGATTCTTATTCGCCGTCGTATCGGTCGGCGTGCTGGTACAGCTCCAACCCGACAGGCTGATAAAAGCCAGACAGGTAGCGGCAAACAGACGGAAAGCAATTTTCATTAGTTCCTCCTAGATGATTTGAATGGGCGCAGTCAAACAGCGTGAGGACGCGCCGTATTCGGAATAGGATTTTGTAACACGGGCGCGGATAAAGTTCAACGCCAGGATAATCAATGTTGCGCCGGCTTGTTGGGCAGCGGCGCATCACCCGGCTGCCTTGCGGCGATTGCCCGTGGCTGCCATACGCCTATTCACTTTCAAAGCCGCTCGGCGAGAATGTTGGCGATGCGCTCAGCCGCGTGCCCGTCACCGAATGGGTTGGCGACCTGACTCATGGCGATATAGGCGTGCGGTTCAGTGAGCAATTCGGCGGCGGCTGCAACGATGCGCTCAGCGTCTGTGCCGACCAGCCGCCCCGCCTGCGCTTCGATCAACTCTTGCCGCTCGGTCACATCGCGCAGCACCAGCACAGGCTTGTGGAACGACGGTGCCTCTTCCTGTATGCCGCCCGAATCGGTCAGCACCAGATAACAGCGCCGCAACAGCCGCAACAGGTCGTCGTAAGCGACCGGCGCGATCAAGTGAATGCGCGGCTGGCCGCCGATCTCTTGATGCACGAGGGTCTTGACCTGCGGGTTGAGATGCACAGGGTAAACGATCTCGATGTCGTCGAACCGTTGCGCCATTGCCACAAGCGCCTGACAGATGGCGCGCAGCGGCTCGCCGAAGCTCTCGCGGCGGTGCGCCGTCACCAGCAAGACGCGGCGGTCGCGGAAATTAATCTCCGCCAACTGGCGGTTGTCGAACGCTTCGGCAAGCTTCAGCATACCCAGCGCGTCAACAATGGTGTTGCCGGTCAGAAAGATCGCTTCGCCGGTGACGCCCTCGCTGAGCAAGTGCCGGCGGGCGCGCTCCGTCGGTGCAAAGTGCAGATCGGTGACGCAGGCGGCAACGCGGCGGTTCATCTCTTCAGGGAAGGGACTGCGCGGGTTGAACGAGCGCAGCCCGGCTTCGACGTGGCCGACTCGGATGCCTTGATAAAATGCCGCCATCGCCGCCGCCATCGCCGTGGTCGTGTCGCCCTGAACCAGCACCGCATCGGGGCGCAGTTCCGTAAACAGGTCGGAGAGGGCAACGAGAGCGCGAGCGTTCAAGCGCGCCAGGCTCTGCGACGGCTCCATCAGCTCAAGATCGATCTGCGGCTTGAGGTCAAAGGCGGCGAGCACCTGATCGAGCATCTCGCGGTGCTGCCCTGTGGTCGCAAAGGTGAGTTGGAAGCGGTCGGCGCGCCGCTCAAGTTCGCGTACGACCGGAGCCATCTTGATGACTTCGGGCCGTGTGCCGGCGATAACCAGAATATGATGACGTGTCATGAATTGAACATCATAAACGCCGGGCGACGAAACGCCAACCGCGTGGCAATAGTGCGAGTCCGGGCGCTATGCTATGCTGTTCGGCAAGCGATATGATGAATCAACTCTGAGGATGCCTATGACCAGCAACACCACTTCTGCGAGCTTGGAAACCAAAGTGATGCGCCTGCGCTACGCCGGTGAGGAAGCCTTTGTTGCCGAATCGGCGAGCGGCCACGCCATCGTTACCAGCTTTTCGCATGACCAGATGAGCGCGCCGTCGCCGATGGAACTGTTATTGATCGCGCTCGGCGGCTGCACCGGCGCTGATGTGATTTCGATTCTCGAAAAGAAACGCCAGCGGGTGACCGCCTACGAGATCGAAGTGCGCGGCACTCGCCGTGACGAGCACCCGCGCATCTACACCGACATCGAAGTCATCCACCGCGTGCGCGGCGATCAGATTGACGAACGGGCTGTCGCCCGCGCTATCGAGCTATCGGAAACGAAGTATTGCAGCGTTTCGGCGATGCTCGCCGCCACCGCGAAGATTACGGCGCGTTACGAGATCAGCCGCGATGATGGCGAATCATTGGATCAGTGAGAGTATCGGCGTGAGCGGTGGGAGCTAGCTGCCCTTTTGCTTGATCACAAAGCGCTGCCCGGCGATTACGATAGCGCCTTTGCGGGTGACGGACGCCGGATTGGCGGCGACCTGAAAGCTGACCGCTCCCGGCCCGAAGCCGCTCGGCGACGAGGTGACGGTAATCCAACCGACTTTACTTGTCGCCGTCCAGAGACAATTCATTGTCGCCGTGATGTTGACCGAGCCGTCGCCGCCGTCTGGACTGACGACCTGATTGCCCGGTGTGAAGCTGATGGCGCATCCGCTCTGCGATAGGCCCGCTTGATTGACCGTAAAGACCTGCCCGCCAACCGTGATGCTGCCGGTGCGCGGTTGATCGGCAAAGTTTTCGCGCACCTCAAAGTTGACCGTCGTGTTGCCGAGGCCGGCGGCTGCCGAAGTCACCGCAATCCAACTGTCGCTGCCGGTGAGCGACCAGGGACAATTCTCCGGCCCCGTAACTTGAATGACGCCCGCGCCGCCTCGGGCTTCGAATCCCGCCGACGCCGGCGAAAGCGCCGTTCCGCAGTCAGTGGCATTGACGAAGACGGCGCGCACAGGCCCCCAATTGCCAAGCGTGTCGCGCCCGCGCACGTAAATCAAATGACGAGCCGAGAGCGGCCCGACCGTGGCCGCCGCCGTTTCAATGACGCTGTTGAAGCTGCCATCAAGCGCCGTCATCGTCACAGGCGAGCCACCGTGCCAGGGTGGCGTGTCCAGATAGTACTCTGCCGCCGCAATGTTCTGCCCGCCGTTGTACCGCTCGTCAAACTGAGCGCGCAGGGCAAAGGTGTTTCCGCCGCTCGCCGTCGCCGTGAGCGATTCCGGCGAAGGGCCTAAGACGAGTTGATAAGGCGCACGGGCGATACGCGCGGCATAGATGAAGGCCGGCAGGTTGCGCGGCCAGAAGCTGCCGCCGCTGTTGCCGTCCAGGCAGGAGAAGGGCGGAAAGAAGCCACCACAGGTTCCCGACTCCGGCCCGACTTCAAAGGTCATTGCGGCAATGCCCAGCTCGCCATAAGCCCAATCGTCGGTCGTCCCGGATGTCGGATAGAGCCCCACGGATTGCTCAGGCGTAAAGCCATTGTAAGAAGCGAACTTGGTTCCCATGTAAACAAAGCTGGTATCGTTAGGCGAGGTCTGCGAGGTCCAGCCCCACGGCCAGAGAACCAGATTGCTGTAAGAATGCAGCGTGAGAAAAACGCCTGTGGTCGTAAGCGGCGCGGCATCTGTGTCTGCCGGGCCGCGCTGATCGGCGAACAGGCCGCGTACCAGGGTTTCCAGCGCGGCGGTCTCCGGCTCGCTTGCGACGGTCGGCCCCGGATAGGTCTGCCCGCAGCGCGGCTGAGAAGGCGAGTCCACCGTGCCCCACTTGAAGTCCGAGTTGCGATTCAGGTCAACGCCATACTGGTTGGATACGGTGGGCGGATTTGAACAGCCGCCGCCGTAGGTCGTGTTGGTGTTCTTGCGTTGAAAAAAACCGGCTTCGGCAATCACGCGGCCATCGGGATTGGCCGCCGGCACGACGACGATGCGGTGCTCGTCGAGCAGCCAGGTGATGTCGCCATCGGTGCCATAGTTGCTCAGCAGGTAATCGATGAAGCGCAGCGCCAGCTCCGAAGTCGTCAGCTCGCGGGCATGAATCGCCGCCATCAAAAAGAAGGTTGGCTTAGGCCCAGAGGTCTGCCGGTTGGTCAGCGTGATGCCGAACAGGTCCCACCCCGTAGTGCCGCCGCTATGCACCTTCTCCCAGCTCTGGCCGTAGGTGAAGACTTCAGCGAGATTCGGGTACTGCGCCGCCTTGCTGTTCAAGTAATCGCGCATCTCGGCAACCGTGCGATAGCCGCTGCGATAGGTGCTGAGCGCCATCTGCTGATTGAAGAGCGCCGTCTGTTCGCTGTCGGTGCGAACCGCCCAGCCTTTGGCGCGCAGCTCATTGATCTGGGCCGGCGAGGTGAGAATGAACAGATCATCGCCGCGGCGCATCTCTAAGAGGTCGAGGCCGAGTTGCAGGAAGCGTGCGCGGTCATTCGTGTTGCTGAGCGTTACGCGAGCGACGACCGGCGCGCTGCCGACGCTCTGTGTGGAGACCACCTGGCCCGCGAACTGTGTGGCGGAGATTGCGAACAACACGAGGATGACCAGCAGCGGGCGATGGCGCATGGCGATTTCCTGAAGCGATGGTATTGAGAAATCAGGGGCGTCTCTCGAACGAGTCTCGACAGCGGTCGGAAGACGATGCGAATTGCTCGGAGACCGGATGAATCTTATGAATCGCGAATGGGCAAGTCAAGCGGGAAGGGAATTAGAGCGGTCTTCAAATGAGATTCAGCCAGAGGAATCGCCACAAAGGCACAAGGGCACAAAGAATCACGATCTGCGTTGTGCGACTTCGTGTCCAGGTGCCTTTGTGGCTAAGGCTCAATGCATTTGCAAACGACTATACTTGTGCGTTTCGCTGGCTTATTTGACGACAATGGTGCCGGCCATGTCCTTGCCGCCTTTGTCGCCATGGAACGTGCAGTGATACGGATACTTGCCGGCCTTGGCGAAGGTGAACGAGAACTTGTCGCCCGCCTTCAGCACTTCGGATTTGAACGAGCCGTCATCGGCTTCGACCATGTGGCGTCCGGCTTCGTTGTTCCATTCGACGGTGCCGCCGACCGGAACGGTGAGGGTCTTCGGCGTAAACTGGAAATTGCTGATCTTGACTGTCGCCGCGGCAGCCGAGCGCGCCGCTGCGCCCGGACGCTTGACTCGCGCCGTCGCCATAGATGCCATCACCAGAACGATGGCGCTTGCCAGGAATATGCTAATGGTTTTTTTCATGACGTTTCTCCTTTGTTCAATGAGTAAGTGTGCTACTTTGAAGCTTCTGTGACGGTAATCGCGCCAGCCATCTCCTCGCCGTGCTTGTCGCCGTGGAAGCTACAGTAGTACGGATAGATGCCGGGCTTATCGAAGGTATGCTCGTACTTCGCGCCCGCCGCTAGCCGTTCCGACTTGAATGAATCGTCATCGGCATTGACCGTGTGGTTGCCGGCCTCGTCTATCCATTCGACGGTCGTGCCGACAGCAACGGTCAGTGCTTTGGGCGTGAACTGAAAATTTGAAATCTTGACGGTGACTCTTGGCGCGCTCTCAGTGGCCGGTTTCGTCGTTGCCGTGGCCTGCGGTTGTGCGGCGGGCTTGCTTGCGCCTTTGACGTACCAGACGTAATAGGTGCCGATGCCGAGCAAGATCACTATCCACCAGAGCGTCAGGCAGGCGCGCATCCAGGGGCGGTAACGATCAAACTTCAAGCGCCGCGGCAGCCAGTTGGTGGCGGCGACCAGGATGATGTAGAGCCCCAGTAGCTCGGCGATGGTGCCGAGCGTCGCGTGGATGAACGGCAAAAGGTAATACACATCACGCAAGCCGGCGGGCACCTGCGGCTCGACGCTGCGATGAAAAGACGGCACCATAATTAAAAAGATCAACAGCAGGTTGAGCAGAACGACGGTGGCCTGGCAGCGCTTATGCGCTTCAAACTTTTTTTTACGCGCCAGCATCATTCCCACGAGCAGCGCCGCGCCCATTGCGATTTGCACGAGCAGATTGAGGTCAGCGCGCAGAGTCGCGCCGGTTCCCAGGAATCCGTTCATTCCAGTTTCTCCAGTTTACCGCTTGTGTGAGCTGATGACGGGCGCTATATCGAGGAACGCGCCGGCACCTGCTAACTACGCGGCGTCTCGGAAAGCGGATTGCCGGAGATGGCGGAAGTTGATATGTCGGGAGCAGGTTGCAATTCGTGGCATAAACGACTAATCTGGCGGCAACATCAGGCGGGCTCGCAATCACCTTCAGCAACTCGGGAGGCGCGAATGCCTTTCATCGAAGAGACGATCACGGCCGGCGACGGCCTGCGACTTTACCTGCGCCGGCACGAAGCGGTCGGGGCGCGCGGCGACGTGGTAATCGTTCACGGCTTTGGCGAGCACAGCGGCAGATACGCCGCGCTCACCGAACACCTGCTTGCCAATGGCTATGCGGTGACGGCTTACGATCAACGCGGCCACGGTTTGTCAGACGGGCTGCCGGGCCATGTCGAAGCTTTTAACGAGTACGATGACGATCTCGAAAAGATCGTTTCGACGACACGCGACCGCGCCGCCGGGCGACCGCTGTTCATCATAGGTCACAGCATGGGCGGGCTGGTGGCCTTGCGCTACCTGGCGCGCAAGGGCAGCGGGATAGCGGGCGCGATCATCTCGGCTCCGCTCATCGCCGTGGCGATTCCGGTGCCGGCACCTATGCTTTTGATAGCTCGCCTCGGTCTGCG
>JBJMGU010000017.1:0-4863 GCA_045807765.1 Blastocatellia bacterium | reverse complement strand
GCCAGCAGCCTGGAAGCGGAAAAGCTATTCCGACTCGCCGGCGACACGCAAAATGTCGCCCGAACGACAATCCAGCTTGCGGAAGAGTACCAGGAGCTGAACGACAACCGCACATCGCTGGCCTACGCCCACCGCATTCTGAGCATCGCTGCCGACAGCGCCCTGGATGACCAGCTACAATGGCAGACCTGCGGCCTGCTGGCGTTCAACTTCGATTCGCTGGGGTTGCCAGGGTCAGCCATAGACTGCTGGGAAGAAGCCCTCAGCCTGACGTCCAACAACCCGCTGCTCGCCTCCCGCACCTTTGGCTACCTCGGCACCGAGTATGCAAAGTTGAAGGACTATACCCGAGCGATTGACTCGGCGACGGCGGCACTGGACATCGGCACTCGCCTGGGAACAGATGGCCGGAACATCGTCGCGAATTCCTACTTAATGCTCGGTGACATCTACCGCCGAGCCGGCAACTACCAGCAAGCGATTGCGTTCTATGATCGCAGCGCGGCGCTTTATGCAGAGCTTAAGCTCGGCCTGTATGACTATCCGGTTCGCAAGGGAAAGCTGCTCGCTTACCTAGCTCTCGGTGATGACGAAGCTGCGGAATCAGAACTGCAAGCCGCGCTCACCCTGATGGAGCAATTCCGCTCGAAGATCCTTGAGCACTCCAAAAGGGAAGCCTTCTTCGACGCCGAGCAGGATATCTACGACATCGCCATCGATTTCGCGTATTCGAAGAAGCAAGATATCCAAAGGACTTTTGAACTTTCGGAAGAGAGCCGGGCGCGGTCGTTCCTGGATCTGAGTAGATCGAAAGGCCGAGTGGAAGTCGATGACAGGGGGCCTGAGCTGAAGATCTCTTCGATCTCTCGCCCGCTCAATCTCGTCCGCCTGCAAAAAGGGCTCCCTGAGCAAGCAGAGATTGTTCAGTATTCCGTCCTGAAGGACAAGCTGTTAATTTGGGTCATCTCGAAAACTCGTATAACAAGTGAGCAAATGCCCCTGACAGCGGAGCGGCTCGAAGAGCTGGTGGCCGGCTATTTGGGCATGGCTTCGCAAGTCGGTTCTCGCCCTGACCTTGAGTTGGCGAATCGGTCGCGCGAGCTGTACGGAATCCTGATTTCGCCAATCGAATCGTTCTTGGACCGCGATAAGCAGATTTGCATCGTCCCAGACAAAATGCTCAATTACTTGCCCTTCGCGTCCCTCATCTCCCCAATAACCGGTTCGTACATGGTGCAGGACTATCTACTCATGTCGGCGCCAAGCTCAACCCTATTCGAGATGTGCTCGGAGTCTGCGGCGCAGAAAGCGGATGGCCGAAGCGAGAATCTGCTGATCGTCGCGCGGCCCGCTTTCGACCGCCAGGCGTTCGCGCTCCTGAGCGATCTTCCGGACGCGGGCCGCGAAGCCGACCAAATAAAGCGCTATTACCAGCAGTCCATCCCACTCGTCGGAAAGCAAGCGGACAGAGCGACCGTCCTCAGTCAGATTCGCAAGGCTGACGTCTTACACTTCGCCACCCATTCGCTGACAGACGCATCTTCGCCACTCCGTTCGAAGCTCATCCTGGCGGGCCATGCAGCCTCCCCCAATGACGGCGCAATCGAAGCGGCAGACATTTATCGCTTGAAACTGGCCCGCCCACGCCTAGTCGTGCTTTCGAGTTGCAGATCGGGCGTCGAAGGAATCAACCGGAGTGAGGGGGCCATCAGCCTGGCGCGGCCTTTTATCGCTGCGGGCGTTCCCGTGGTGATTGCCAGCCTGCATACGGTCGATTCGGCTGCGACCGCCGATCTTATGATCGCATTCCACAAATACCGCAAGACTGAAGGGCTGTCCTCGGTAGAGGCGTTGCGGCGGGCCCAACTGGATATGATCAACGGAGGGATTGAAGCCTACCGCCATCCGTTCTACTGGGCTGCCTTCGTGGCATACGGCGGATATGCCCGATTCTAACCTGTTGAGAAAAGGAGACCGTAATCATGAAGAAGATTGCCCTGATGGTGCTGCTACTGTCGCCCGTAGCCGCGTTGACTTGTCCGGTTAATCAAACTCACCTCGCGATGAATTGTGTGAGCACCGATATCCCGGTCAGCGCGACGCCGGCGATCAAGGTCATGTTGAGCGGTTTCGTCCTCATCCGGTTCAACGGCTGCAACACGCCTTGCGAGATCGCGATGCCTCGCGCTATCGGCAAACACAACTTGAACATCTATGTCGTCAAGCTCCAACGAGGCAAGGGGCCCGAAATGATCTACAGTTACTGGGGGCCATTGAAAGACGCCCTCTGGCTCGGGGTATACCGCCCCAAGTATCCGGGCATTCGCCGATTTATCGCCGAAAGCTTCAGCCCGGCGAGAGCCGACCCGCACGACTTCGGCTGGGCAATCGATCTGGAAGGGCCAGAGTATCATAACGCCCTGCTGCAATGGGATCAGGAACAACTGACCCCTCCGATCTACATTACCAACGGACTGTTCTACGCCGACAGAATCACTGACGCCACGGCGACAAGCATCACAAGGCTGGGTCCTGGCGGCAAGAAAGAACCGAACTATCGAATGGTTGCTACCAGGATCGCCGCCAACATCGACTTCGATGATAACCTAAGTCTGAATCCGATCAAGGGCTTTGCCACGCTCCGATTCGGGAATGAGGCGCAGCCACTCTTGAAGCTGGACTCGGACCCGACCGGGGCGATCCGGTATGAGATCCACATAGAAAATGAGCCGCTCGACCCGGCGCACGTCATGGCCTCCGATTTCCCGGATTACTATGGGCTGCTCAAGGGCAACCAGAACATCAGTCTCTACGATTTCGCTTTTCCAGGAAGGGCGACGGATCGATTGCCCTGTATGCCTGCGGTGTTCGGCGGTCAATGACAGCGCCTTGTAAAACGCGCTTCATAGCGGCGGCGAGCCTTCCGTGAAAGCAAATGGGGAGCCGCTGATCCTGAGACATGAGATCGTAAGCCTGCCTTCGGCATCCGCACTGGCGATACAGCGGCGGGAGCTGGATGGGAGAATACCGTCTCCAAAGACGGCGGAGGAAGTGGCGGTCGCCTTATTACTGGGCGCCGTTCGTGCTCGAAGGCGAATGGAGATAGTGGTCAGGCATGGCCTTGATGTGGCTCACCTAACAACGCAGGTCGTGGGTGAGCCACATCAGCATTCTTCAAAGCCGTGCCGAAGCGGTTCGGCGAATCTAGAACATCAATGCCTCCGGCATCACTCAACTCTGATATTGGCTATGTACGTGACTAAATGATTGTCCTTGTCAAAACCACCCACCCCCACCCAGGCGAATGCTCCAATGACGCTTTGCAGGTCGTCATTTGTCAGACCGGAAAGATCAATCGTGTATTTTTTCCAGTTGGCACTCAGGACGATTTTCCCGGTAGGCTTTTTGAACTTGTCTCGGAACTTCTTACTCTCGTCCTTGTAGGCGACTCCGCCGGAAATGAACTCAACAATCTCGTCGCCATGTTCACCTTTCGCATAAAATGTGACCCGTTTAGCCCCGGCGAGACTAAAGCCGATTTGATCCCCCCAATTATGCTCCGGGTATTGCCAGTAAATCCCTGACCATTGAGGGTTCTTGCCTCCCCGATATTCAAGGCGAGTCGCTACGGTGGATACCCCTTCAACCGGGGTTGCCACGTCTCTAACGAAAAGCTTCGGGTCCTCTTTAGTGCCCCAATCACCCATCCAACCGGTGGGTTTATATTGTGTCTCCACCGAAAATGGCTGAAAGGGAGGTGGCGGAGAGCCTATCTGGAAGACGAAATCCCCTCGGCTCAATTCCGGGTCCGGAATTTTGCCATAGCGCGGTGTCTCGGCTCCGTTGGAGTCTGTAGTCACGTTATCAATCAAATACTCACCCAGTTCGCTGCCCGTCACGTAACCATCCTTATTCCGGTCGGCGGCCCCGGCTATCGCCTCGACAAAGCGCTTGCGGAAGATGCTCTCATCGGGAACAAGCTGTTTGTCCGTTCCGGCAGTAATGAATAAACGCACCGGCTCGGTGATTCTTGAAGAGATGGGGTCCGGCAATCCGCGCATCATAGAGAATAACTGACCGGAGAAACAGCTATCGAACATAAACAGGGCATGCCGGGCTTGTATCTCGCGGGCAAAAACTTCCATCTCCTGCATGTTGATCCCTGCGGCTTGGAATCCGGAGGGGTTGTTATTGGGGCTTGGCGCGTCGACCGGTACGATATACCCTAGCTCACGACCGTCTGGCGTGTGGAGTGTGTAGCCGTGCCCGGCGAAATAGAAAAGGAGGCGGTTTTGCGGGGCCTGCCCGTACAGGCTCACGAAGTTTCTAATCGCCTTAATCAACTCGGCCCGCGTCGGGTTGGGGAGAGGGGTGACTATAAATCCGTGCTTTTCCAGTGCGGCTTTGACCGCCAGCACGTCCTGCTCTGGGCCTAGCAGCCGCGGCCATTCTTTGTTTGCGCTCACCCCGACCACGAGGGCATAGCTGTCCTGGTAAAGCGGACGGGTCGTCCCCATAACCTTGATGTTCACACCTCTCTGTTCGGTGGAACTATCTTGTGCCGTTCGAATCAGCCCGGCCTGAGTTTGGCCTAAGGAATCAAGTAATCCTGCGCTCAGGACAAGCGATAGAACACAACGCGCTATATTCAAACGTCTTACTTTTTTCATTTTTCACCTCACCCAATTCCGGTCCAGGTGGACCTTTGCCGCTCCGAAGCTGCGGCAGGAAGCAACCTTGATTGCTATATTTCCGACAATCAAAACCCGACGCTAAAGCGCGCCTGCGCCAAGTTCACAGACTTGCCGAGATTCATAAAGCGCTGTCGGCTATAACCGCCCATCACGAGAAACGACGTTCCTC
>JBJMGU010000016.1:0-46481 GCA_045807765.1 Blastocatellia bacterium | reverse complement strand
TTTTCCGGGCAATACATAGCTTCTTGACTCATACTAGTAATGTCTCGAAACTCTTATGGCCACCGGGAACAGAACGCCGAAAGAATGAATCGGAAATCCAGTACCACAAGCGATGTGAGAAAGATAAGCGGGTTGCGCGAGCACTCTCCCGCGCTGTCGAACTTCGGCAGACGCTCAGATTGCCTGATGATGATCATCCACTCAAAAACAGAACTCTCCGGGACCAGCTTGAACATTTTGACGAAAGGTTAGATAGGTGGCAGGAAACCAGTTCTAGCCACAACTATTTCCAAGATTACATAGGCACACAGGGTTCGATTGTCGGAGCATCAGAAGGAGATATAATGCGCTGGTTTAACCCCTCAACGGCCACCTTTATTTTCCGAGGGGAATCGTACAGCTTGCAGGAACTCGCAACAGCAGTGGAAGAAACCCTTCCAATAGTCCTACAGTCTTATTCTAACGAAGCATACAGGCAAGCAGTGCTAAGAGAAGAGAATCCTGAACTACTAGTCGATTGGGAGCGCTCAGAACTGTTCTCACTGGTGATCCAAGACCCACGCCTAAAACCGTCAGACGTTAGGAGCATCTTTTTCCATCCGTATGGCGCGGCAGCGGATATAGACCTCGGACCTAACGATGTTGCACAGAAGTTTTCGATACCATTGCCTCCAACTCAAGTGCCTGGTCCTAAATCACAGATAAAAGGAGTTGCGGATATAATTGTTCGAGAAATCTGTCGACAGAAACAAACGGGTGATAATGAGGCAGTCCCGTCGGCCTAACGCTGCCGTTCAGCGGGGCCGTGAACGGCACTCCGATGTTGATGTGAACCGCGCTGCACGGCCTCCGCTGCAACGGGTTGTTAGACGTCGCCCTCTCATCATAACAATTTCTTGAACTCATCAACCGTCAAACCGGCTTCACTGATTATTGCCCGCAAGGTCCCTTTCGCAATTTCTTTATGGTCTGGCACAGTCAGCCGCCGATGTGGAGAATCTGTTTGCCTGAGTATGATATGGCTACCTCGCTGCCGGTCTTGTTCGTAGCCAATCTTCTTTAGTGCCTTAACTATTTCGCGTCCTGAGATTCGAGGCAACTCGCTCACGCTGAAACCTCGACGATCTCTTCGGAAATAGGAGGCGGAATAGGTTCATTATGGGCTTCCAGGCTCTCAAGGTAGCCGGCCATTGCCTCTTTAATATTATCTAGAGCTTCGGAGCGAGTCTCTCCTTGAGAAATGCAGCCGGGCAGAGAAGGAACTTCAGCAACATACGTTCCGTCCTCATCCCGCTCTATCAATACTCGATACTTCATGCTTAAGTCCTCCACCCTGCATCGTATAGCAACTGACCTTGCCACGTCTAACGCCCGAGGACAGGTGCAAGCACCTGCATGACAGCAAAGTGCAAGCACCTCCATGACAGTAGTATGTCAGAAAACCATTTATGGAGGTCGCTTGCAGTGAATAAAAACCTGCTCTTGAAAAACGGCGGCGCGACTTGGTGGCTGCCGTTCGTCGGGGTCAATCGTTGCGTTCGGTGGCTGCGCAATTTCAAGTTTCTGTGCCTACCGTCCAGCGTTGGGTCAGCAGAGCCGACGAAAAGCGGCTGGATCGGGTGGATTTCAGCGATCACCCTAGCCGTCCTAAACGGGTTCATAATCGAACCTCGCGAAAACTTGAAAAATTGATTCTCCAGCTGCGCAAACAACTCAGGGATAAAAGCGACCTCGGCGAGTCCGGTGCCGTGGCGATTCACCGCGAACTGACCCGACGCGGCGTCAACCATCCGCCATCGTTGCGCACCATCGGCTACATCTTGCAGCGACACGGCGCGGTTGATTATCGTCAGCGCATCCGTCGTCCGGCGCCTGCCAAAGGTTGGTATTTGCCGGATGTTGCCAAAGGCTTGGCGGATATCGATGAGTTTGATTTTGTTGAAGGCCTGGTGACTGGCGACGGCAAAGCCGTCGAAGTCCTCAACGCCGTCTCTTTGCATGGCGGACTGGTCGAAAGCTGGCCCAAGCCAAGCTGGAACGCACAATCCGCTCTGGCAGCCATTCTCAGCCATTGGCGTCAGTTTGGCTTGCCCGACTATGCGCAGTTTGACAATGATAACCGCTACACCGGGCCGCATCAGTACGCCGATACCATCGGCAGAGTCATTCGCGCCTGCTTGAGTCTGGGCGTCACGCCAGTCTTTGCTCCGGTTAGTGAGCATGGCTTTCAAAACGCCATTGAAAGCTATAACGGCAAATGGCAAGCGAAAGTCTGGGCGCGATCTGTTTATAAATCGCTGGCGCATTTGCAAAGACAATCGGCGAAACACGTCGCCGCGCATCGCTTGCGTTGCCGAGCGAGGATTGATAGTGCCCCGGAAAGAAGAAAGTTTCCCCGGAGGTGGCAATACCAAGAGCAGGAAACCTTCACTAGTGGACGAATCATCTTCATTCGGCGAAGCAGCGAAAGAGGAGTTGTTGAAGTACTCGGTCATAAGTACGAAGTCGACCCGCAGTGGACGAGCCGGTTGGTGCGCTGCGAAGTAGACATCCGGGCGAAAGAGATTCGCTTCTACGCCTTGCGCAGGAGAGCGCCCGATAGCCAGCCGTTGCTTCACAGAGTGAAATATCAATTACCAAAGCGGTACATTGATTAGTGTCATGCAGGTGCTTGCACTTGTCATCGATTCGAATTTCAAGTGTCATGCAGATGCTTGCACCTGTCCGCTTGCGCTACATTAAAGAGAAGTATTCAGGAGGTGAAGCGTGCCGCAGACATCAATGAAAACCGGAGGGTTTCAGGACTACGTTACGGTTGCCGAACGAATCGAGAAGTTTTATGAGCGTTACCCTGAAGGCCGCCTCATCACGCACATTGTCGAGCATGACGCCGAGCGCGGTTTCATCATGATGCGTGCTGAAGTCTACCGCAACGCCGATGATGCGCTGCCCTCGGCAACCGGCCATGCTTACGAGCTAAAGACAGAAGGTTATGTGCAGCGGACCAGCTACATTGAGGTATGCGAGACATCAGCGATAGGCCGCGCCTTAGCGATGGCCGGGTTTGAAGTGCGGCGCGGCATCGCCAGCCGCGAAGAGATGGAGAAAGCGGCGCGCCGATCAGAGCTGCCGCGCGAGCGCCAGAAACCCGCCGCCGCCTCACCGCCACAAGCCGCCGCGACCAGCGCGCCCGCCGCGCCTGCCGCGCCTCCTGCGACCCAGGCCGGTCAGCCTGCCGGTGACGAGCAGAAGCAGCAAATCCTTGACCTGCTCGAAGACCTGCGCCCCGGCGACCGCCGCGCCCAGCGTCGCATGCTGGTCGAGATGACCGGCAAGGAATCACGCGACGACCTGACGCAGAAGGAAGCCACCGACCTGATCACCAAGCTCCGCAAAGAGGTTGAAGAGGGCAGCATTTAAGCCAGGCGCCGCACCAGCATGACGGGTTTCGCCGGGTGGCGGTCGAGCACCAGAAAGCGCGCCTCGAAATCTTCGGGCTGCGCGCCATCGCGCAGATCAACAATCGCCAGTTGCGCGTCTGGTATGCGCTCGGGCGAGCCGAAGACGCGGTAACGCGAAGCGCGCACCGAGGTCAGCTTGATGTCGATGTCCATCGAGCGCTCGGCTTCCGGCAGAGTCAGCAATTTCATTGCAGTTGTCCTTCGGCCTGCTGCCTATAACTCTTCAACCAATCGCGGCAGCTCTGAGTAGTTATCAATGACAAAATCGGCGATGGTCGTTTCGCCGTCCTGCATCGGCGTGATGCCTGTAAAGCGAATCGCCGTGTAACCGGCCTGCTTCGCGCCGACGACGTCAGTGAATTCAAGGTCGCCGATGTGCGCCATCTCAGTCGGCGCGGCGCCAAGCCGCGCGGCGGTCTTTTCAAAAACTTCGCGGTGCGGCTTTGATCGCCCCGCTTCGTCAGAGAAGACCAGCGAATCGAAAGCGTCGAGCAGATGATTGTCAGCCAGCACCTGTTTCAAGATACGCCCCGGAGAAAAACCGACATCCGAGATAATGCCCAGCCGATAACGGCCCGCCAGACGCTCGACCGCCGCCCGCGCCCCTTCGACCAGCACCGGCGGATGTTCGAGAATGCCTTCTTCGACGGCTCTGACGGTTTCGGCCATCACCTCGTCGGGCAGGCAGGCTTCGAGATGAGCGAGGATGCGGCCCAGCCGCTCGGCAGTCGTGAGCGTGCGATACTGGCCGCGCCAGATCTGCTCGTGTGATCTGGATTCGACGTGGCAGGCGGCTTCGAGCCGCGCGCCGCTGAACTCGCCGCAATCGCGCAAGGCCGCTTCGAGCAAGCGCAGGCGGCGCTGCTTGTAGAGCGCAAAGCCGCCCGGCGGCTCGGTGAACAAGGTATTCCAGAAATCGAAAGAGATCGCCCGTATCATCACGCCGCGCCCATCCTCCTTAAAGCCGTTTGCGATTGTGTTTGCCAAGCAGCGCAAGCTAACCGCCTTGCGCTACATCCCATTGAACACTGCTCTAGTCTTCCGTTGGTATATTGCCAGCCGTGCCGCCAAGATTCCAAGTAGCTGGCCGGGTCAGTGAATGAAGCGCCGCGCAAATTCACATTCGCCGCGGCAAGTGATATAACATTGGCCGTCCATGCAGTCAGACTTTCCGCTCACTCGGCTCAACCGGAGGTGGCCATGAAAAAGCTGCGTTTGTTTATCGCGCCGGCCTTGCTCGTCGCGCCCGCATCGGTCTCGGCGCAGGAGGGCTTTTCGCCGCTCACTACCGATTTAAGGTGGAGCTGATTACTTTGCCGTTTATTGCCCACAGGCGGATGATCTGTACGCGGTTCCGGCAGAGAATCATCGGACGGAAGGGCGGTTGAGACTGAAGCCGGCAAAGAACAGGCAGCAGAAGCTGATAAAGTATGCCGAGGATTATTCCTGGGAAAACAGATCAGGGAAATAAAAGGAATGGCGACCCAGGCAGGACTCGAACCTGCGACCCCTTGCTCCGGAGGCAAGTGCTCTAATCCACTGAGCTACTGGGCCGGCAAAAGCATAATGGCAAACATGCGCCGCCTATGTCAACGTGCCAACAAGACGGACACAGGCGGTGATTGCTAGATAGAAAGGACGCACCATGCAAACGGTGATTGAAGATTTCCAGCGCGCGGTTGATACGGCGGTCGCGCAGTTCGCCGGATTCAGCGAAGCCGAGACCTCGATGCCGATGGCCGCGGGCAAGTGGTCGCGCAAACAACTGCTCGGCCACCTGATCGATTCTGCCGCCAACAACCATCAGCGCTTCATTCGCGCCCAGCTCGATGGCCCGAAAGCCTTCCCCGGCTACGAGCAGGAAGTGTGGGTCGAGCGCAACGGTTACGCCGATGCGGCGTGGAGCGAGCTGGTGGCGTTGTGGCAAGCCTACAACCGCCACTTGCTGCGCGTCCTCGCGCTCATCCCAGCCGAGCGGTTTGATGTCATTTGCATGGTCGGCGACAACGCGCCGATGACGCTCGGCTATATCGCCGAAGATTATGTCCGCCATCTCAAGCATCATTTGCAGCAACTGCTCTCGTGATCGTTTGTCGCGGGGCGGCGCACATCCATTTGCCTGTGCGCCGTGCGTCGGGCAGACTACTGGCTCAAGCTCACAAAAATCATCCCTCAAGGAGGTCTCCATATAATGACCGCAAAAGTGAATCGGCAGTGGCGGCTTGCCTCGCGCCCCGTCGGACTGGTGCAAGACAGCAATTTCAACTTCGTCCAATCAGAAGTGCCGGAATTAAATGATGGCGAATTCCTGGTGCACAATGTTTACCTGTCGCTCGACCCGACGAATCGCGGCTGGATGAATGCCGCCGACACCTATCTGCCGGCGATTCAGATCGGCGACGTGATTCGCGGCGGCGCGCTCGGCGTCGTCGAAGCATCGCGCAACGGCAATTTTCCCGAAGGCGCTATCGTGCAAGGACTGTTCGGCTGGCAAGATTATCTGGTCAGTGACGGGCGCAACGCCAGCCTCGTGCCGCACGATAAAAAGATTCCGCTGACGGCGCTCTTTGGCCTCTTCGGCCACATCGGCATAACGGCTTACTTCGGCCTGCTCGACATCGGCAAGCCGCAAGCGGGCGAAACACTGGTCGTCAGCGCCGCCGCCGGCGCGGTCGGCTCGCTGGTCGGGCAGATCGGCAAGATCAAGGACATGCGCGTTGTCGGTATCGCCGGCGGCCCGGAGAAGTGCCGCTGGCTGACGGAAGAGCTCGGCTTCGACGCGGCCATTGATTATAAGAATGAAGCGGTGAGCGAAGGCTTGAAGCAACATTGCCCCGCGGGCATCGATGTCTACTTTGAAAACGTCGGCGGTGAAATCCTTGACGCCGTGCTGGCGCGCATCAACCTCCACGCGCGCATCCCGCTGTGCGGTTTGATCTCGCAGTACAACGCCGCGAAGCCTATGCCCGGCCCTTACAACCTGGCGCAGTTAATCATCAAGCGCGCGCGTCTCGAAGGCTTTCTCGTGAGTGATTACATGCCGCGGGCGATGGAAGCCATCATGGATCTGGGCAAGTGGTGGATGGAAGGCAAGCTCAAGTACCGCGTTGATGTCGTCGAAGGGCTGGAGCAAGCGCCCGCCGCGCTCAACAAGCTATTCGACGGCTCGAATCAGGGCAAGCTGATCGTTAAAGTCTCTGACGAACCAGTCTGAGCCGTTGTCAGTTATCCGTTGCCAGTTGCCAGTGGTCGGTTCTGCTGATTACCGGCAACGGATAACTGTTTTTAGTAACCGGCGGCTATCGGGTGGCGTCTTTATCAGCGGCGGGTTTTCGATGGCTTATTACCAGCAAGCGACGAATGACTTCCGCTGAAATTTCCCACACTGATAATCAAGGAGAATCACATGAAGAGGTTTTTAACCATCAGCAGCATCATCTGTCTATTGATGCTTTCAGCGCAGGCCGGTGCGCCGGCGAACTTCAGCGGCACCTGGTCGCTCGACAAGTCGAAGAGCGAAGGCTTGCAGGGACGCATGGCCCAGGCCGACGTGACCATGACCGTGACCCAGGACGCCAAACAGCTCACGGTTGAAACCAGCTATACCGGCAGCGACATGCCGCCGCAAAAGGTCGCCTACAATCTTGATGGCAGCGAAACGACGGCTGAGTTCGCCGGGCGCATGCCGGGCAAAGGCACGCTCAAGGCAAAGTGGGCGGGCGATAGCGTGCTTGAATTACATACCGTGCGCAATGTTAATGTTCAGGGCAACGACGTGACCATCACCACATCAGAGCACTGGGAGCTGGCCGACGGCGGCAAGACCTTAAAGATTCACCGCCTGATGGACTCGCCGCGCGGCACGACGGAAGCCAAGCTCACGTTCACCAAGAAGTAAACGACAGAATCAAAGCAAACCACCACAGGCACCGCAGGCGCGGAGATAACACAGCGAGAGCTTTATGTTTCCTCCGTGCCTGCGGTTTCTATATGGTTAATCTCCATTCCACAGGTTGAGCAGGCATTCTCGCGTTTCGCATTGCAATTTACCCGGGGCGCGAGTATCTTAAGACCGATGAAATTCTGATTCTCACCAATCGTGCTGCTTTCTTCGTCAGATGCGCCCGCCACGCGCGCGGCGGTCAGGCGAAACATCATCCGCTCCGAACCCGTAGAGAAACCTTATGCAACAGACGAATGAACCATTGGAGTCTGCATCCGCAATGGCCGCTGCGTCCGCGCCGCAGAAGTCTTCGTCGTGGCTTGCGACTTTTCGCGAAGCCTTCGCCGGCTCGCGGCAGGATTTCACCGAAGGCAGCATCAGCCGCGCCATCGTCTTGCTGGCCGTGCCGATGGTGCTTGAAACGGCAATGGAATCGCTCTTCGGTATTGTCAACGCCTTGTGGGTAGCGCACTTTCTCGGCAAAGAAGCGGTCGCCGCGGTCGGCATCACCGAGTCGCTGCTGACGATCATCTTTGCCGTGGCCATCGGCCTGAGCATGGCGACGACGGCTATGGTGGCGCGGCGCATCGGTGAGAAAGACCGTCAGGGGGCGTCGGTCGCCGCTTTTCAGGCCGTGGCCATCGGTATCGGCGCTTCGCTGCCGGTCGGCATGGTCGGCCTCTTCTTCACGCCGCAACTCTTTCACTTGATGGGCGCATCCCCTGAAGTGTTGGCGGCGGGCGGCGGTTACAGCCGGGTGATCATCGGCGCCAACGTCGTCATCATGCTGCTGTTTTTGAACAACGCCATCTTTCGCGGCGCCGGTGACGCCGCGATTGCCATGCGCTCGCTGTGGTTTGCCAACATCATCAACATCATCCTTGACCCGTGCCTGATCTTCGGGCTGGGGCCGTTTCCGCGATTGGGGGTGACGGGGTCGGCGATTGCCACGACCATCGGGCGCGCCGCCGGCGTCGTCTTGCAGTTCTACCTGCTGTCGTCGGGCACGGCGCGTGTCCGCGTCAGCCTTCGCCCTTCACGGCTCGACCTGGGCGTCATGCGCCGTCTGTTGCGCGTGTCGGTCGGCGGCATGTTTCAATTCCTTTTGGCGACCGCGAGCTGGTTAGGCTTGATGCGCATCGTCACGCAATTCGGCGACGCCGCGGTGGCCGGCTACACGATTGCGATCCGCATTGTCATCTTCGCGCTGCTGCCGTCATGGGGCATGAGCAACGCCGCGGCGACGCTGGTCGGCCAGAATCTCGGAGCCGGCAAGCCTGATCGCGCCGAGCGCTCGGTGTGGGTCGCAGGTCTGACGAACATGACATTCCTCGGCGCGGTGACGGTCGTCTTTCTGATCTTCGCCGAGCCCTTGATTCACATCTTCACGACCGATGCGACGGTCGTGCCTTACGGTGTTGATGCGCTGCGCTTCATCAGCTACGGCTACGTCTTCTATGCCTATGGCATGGTGATGGTGGCGGCATTCAATGGCGCCGGCGACACGACGACGCCGACGTGGATCAACCTGGGCTGTTACTGGCTCTTGCAAATCCCGCTGGCCTACACGCTCGCCAACCCCGCTGGCCTCGGCGCGCGGGGCGTCTTCGTCGCCATCACGATTGCCGAATCGTTCATCGCCGTCACCGGCATTCTCATGTTTCGTCGCGGCACCTGGAAGACGCGAAAGATTTAACCGCGCCGCGCCGGCTGATCGGCAATGGTCAGCCGGCGCGATTCGATCAGCTATTCCTCAAGCTGTTCGTCGTTGCCGGTTTTCGCGAATCGGCTCAACAGCGGCAATTGACCGATGGCGAGCTTCATCAGCTCCATAAACGGTTTGGTTTTGAGACGGTCATCCTGGCGGAGTTGCAGCGCGCCGATGATCGGCACAAAGACAACGGCAGCGATCAAAATCATCGGCAAGACGTAAACCGGCACTGAGCGGCCGAGCACGCCGAGCGCGGCGATCACTACGGCGAACACGAACAGGTAGAACGAGCCATTCGCCCAGGCGCTTTTGATCTTCGGTGGTTTTTCTCGCGGCATAATGATGTCCCCTTCTTCGGTCCGCGGGTTAACAAAGTTTCCGCGGTCGGCAACCTGAAAATAAGCCGTTCCGATGCTCACTTGATGCGCCGACAACGCCTTGCCGCCCTTCTCGTCTTGACTCCGGGCGAGCCTTTCCACCTGATCCGGCAGCCAGCGTTCATCAACCACGTCATCGATCAAGCCCCAGACGCTGACCATCTCGTAGCTCTTGTAGCACTGAATCGTGTCGCGTCGCTCAAGCTGAAACTGTCTCAAGGTCGCGAACGGGTACGAGTTCGGTTCACTGCTCGCTTTGCACTGCGGGCAATTGCAGGGAATCCACTGGCTGTAGCGCAGCCGCTCATACGAAGCATGGATTTCGTCGAGCTTGTAGGCGACGATGGTCAGTAATTCCTTCTTCTGTTTTCCGGCGACGCGAATTCTGATCTCCTGCTTGCCGTAAGTCTCGATGACTTCGGCGCGCGTGTCGTTCTTTTCTAAAACGACGCCGCTGCGCCAGACCAGATCGTGCCCGGCGATGAAGCGGTGCATGGCGACGATGAATTGCGTAATGATGCCCTTCGGCATGAACTCGTAGGTGTAGCGCAGGACGAGGTTGTCCGACTCGTCCCAATCATACGCGGGTTGGTTGGGCGAGAGCCATTGCGGCGCGATGTAGCGCTTGGTGTTCGGAATCTGGTAACAGAGCTTGAAATTGATCATCAATCGCAACAGCTCGCCGTGCATGTTCTCGTACTGCGGGTCATTCCAAATCTCCGCCAAATCCCGCTCGTTGAAGCGGCCCGCCTGCCGTTTCACCCGCTCGTTATCCAACACCCGGTAGGCGGCGTCGGTGCCCCATCGGGGCTTGAGGATTACGGTCTTGTTCAAAAGCTGGTCGTCCTGAAAGTGCAGGCAGGTGCCGAGGATGTGCAGATAGCGGCTCAGTTGCAACTTGTCTTCCCGCCGGCTGAAGCCGTTCTGCTGGCAAATCTCCAGGTACTCGTCCAGGCTGATGTAATTGCGCGGGTCGCCGTCTAAAGCCTCGCGCACTCTGACCCAGGATTTCGGCAGCAGCTTTTTAACGTGCGGCAGGCGGCTGATGTAATGCTTCAGCTCCGCTTCAATCGCATCGAGGCCGCGATTGGTGTCGAGGTTGGTCGCCAGCGTTTCTTTCAGATTAGAGAATTGCCCGCGCAATTGCTGCTCGCTGATTTCGCGTTTGCGGTCTTGTTTTTCATTCTTGATAATCAACATCGGGCTGTTGTCGCTCAGCAATTCAACGACGCTGAGCCAGTAATAAAAATCGGTGTCTTCTTTGCGATTGTCAGCGACCAGGAAATAGAGCGAGCTGGTAGTAAGAAAGAACTGGTGGGTGGCATGATAAATCTCTTGCCCACCGAAGTCCCAGATGTTAACGCGGAACGGCTTGCCGTCTTCAAGAGTGAAGTACATTTGAATGACCTCAATCCCCTCGGTTGATTTTTCTTTGTTTTTCGTCCCCTCTTTTTTCAAGACATACTTGCGGTTTTGCAGCTTCTTGGCGAGCGAAGTTTTTCCGGCTCCCGGTTCTCCGACGATCAGCAATTTCGCTTCATAGATGGGGACCAATCCCTGTTCCGCAGCCTGGCGAAAATAGTCTCTGATCGCCTCGATGCCTTGCTCAACGACTGCCAACGGCGGTTCTTCGATAGGATTATTATAAAGGTCTAGTATGTTCAATTGTTTTAATTTAAGAATGTCGGGGGGAATCCTCTGGATTTGATTGCTCCACAAATAAAGCTTAGTGAGATTAGTCAGGTTGGCGAGCCAATCCGGCAGCGCCGTCAGCTCGTTGTGGCTTAAATCAAGCGCAGTGAGATTAGTCAGGTTGGCGAGCCAATCTGGCAGCGCCGTCAGCTTGTTGCCACCCAAATAAAGCGCAGTGAGATTAGTCAGGTTGGCGAGCCAATCCGGCAGCGCCGTCAGCACAAAACTCAAGTCAAGGTCGGTGAGATTAGTCAAGTTGGCGAGCCAATCCGGCAGCGCCGTCAGCTTGTTGCCAGTCAAATAAAGCACAGTGAGATTAGTCAGGTTGGCGAGCCAATCCGGCAGCGCCGTCAGCTCGTTGTTGCTTAAATCAAGCGTAGTGAGATTAGTCAGGTTGCTGAGCCAATCCGGCAGCGCTGTCAGCTTGTTGTTGGTTAAATCTAAAACTTTCAGTTGTTCGAGCCGACTTATCTGCTCAATAAGCTCGTCCTTGTCCTGGTCAGCAAGGGCAAAGAACTCAGCAGGCAGGATTAATACTTCCCCGCGACCGGCTTTTATCTTTTGAATTTGGTTTCGTAGAATTTCAAGTTGTTTGTTCATACAATGACTCTTTCGCTGCGAACAAGGCTGACCACTTCGAATCGCTTTGCGGTTTTACGTCTATTGCTGACAAATATCAACCGCCGCGCCAGCCTGGTCATTGACCGTTCAGGCTCGCAGGCGCGCACACGAACATTGGCGCGGCAACCGTCAAGCCGGCAGCTTGTCCGCTGACGCTCAAAGGCTCGCCGACGAGGTGCTGAGCCGCATCGTTGCGACTTCAGCTCACATTGTTGCGAGTTCAAGCTGCATCGTTACAGTTTCAACTCGCAACGATGCGAATTCAGCTTGCATTGTTGCAAATTCAGACTGCATCGTTACAGATTCAAGTTGAATCGTTGCGGATTGAAACTGCATTGTTTCGGGTTGAAACGACAACGATACTCCTTTGAGCCGCACCGTTGGTGGTTGAAACCACTGCACTGATGCCGCGTGCCGGGCTAGGCGGTTGGCTTGGCCGACTTCTTGGACTTGCCCGTCTTCTGAAAGCGTTCGCCTAACTGCGTCGCCACCGGCTTGAGGCCCGGCGTCGCCCGCGCGGCGGTCTTGATGTAGGTGTAGACCTGCATGGCTTCTTGCATCGCCTCGCCACCGACCGCAATGCGCGTGTCGTCAATCTGCGAAGCGAGCGACGCCGCCAGCGTCCCCAGTTCGGTCAGCACGGTAAACAAATCCACATCGCGCTGGAAAGCCGCTGTGCTGAAGCTGACGGGCAAAATACCCGGGTTGGCCTGCGCCGCCGTCAGCGCGTTGGTGACAAATGACAGACTGTTCGGGCCGATCTTGACCGTCGCTTTGCGCTCGTCCACTGTTAAGCTGACCAGAAACGGCAGCTTCTGTAAGATCATCGTGAAGGCGTCCTTCACCGCTTGCAGGTTGGCAGTCGAGACCGCCGCATCGATGTTCTGGTATGGCATAATCGAACTCCTCCTTTTGTGATTCGGATCGCGTTTCCCGGTTTCCCTCTGGTAAGCCCTGTGTAATTGACGCAACTCTAGCACGGAAAAGTAGGGAAGGGAACCACAGATGAACACAGATAAACACAGATAGAAATCTTTTTCTCTTATCCGTGTTCATCTGTGTTCATCTGTGGTTTCATCCTCGCTCCTTTCGGGTGTATAGTTCGGGGATCAACGAACCTCAGAAGGAGACACCGATGATGCGAAAGGCTTACCTGATTCTCGCCTGCTTGCTGCTCGCCTGTGCGGCGGTTGATGCCAGGAGCGGTCGCGCCAGTGCGGCTAACGGCACGACCGTCAAGATCGATTCCGGTCAAATCTCCGGCCTTGCGGTCGGGGCGAACAACGACGTGCGGGCTTACAAAGGCGTGCCGTTTGCCGCGCCGCCCGTGGGCGCGCTGCGCTGGAAAGCGCCGCAGCCGGTCAAGGGGTGGGCCGGCGTGCGCGCCTGCACAGAGTACAGCGCCTCCTGCCCACAGCCGAATCTGCTCGAACGCACCTATGGCACGAAGCTCGGCCCGACCAGCGAAGACTGTCTCTATCTCAACGTCTGGACGGCGGCGAAGCGCCCGACAGATCGGCTTCCGGTAATGGTCTGGATTCATGGCGGCGGCTACACCATGGGGTCAGGCTCGACGCTGGCTTATGACGGCGCTGCGTTTGCGCGCCAGGGTGTCGTGCTGGTGACGATCAACTACCGGCTCGGGCCGTTCGGCTGGTTCGCTCACCCGCAGCTCTCGAAAGAATCATCCCACAACTCATCGGGCAACTATGGCCTGCTCGATCAGATCGCCGCGCTCGAATGGGTCAAGCGCAACATCGCGGCCTTTGGCGGCGACGCCGGGCGCGTGACCATCTTTGGCGAATCGGCAGGCGCGGGCAGCGTCTGTTACCTGATGGCATCGCCGCTGGCGCGCGGGCTGTTCCATCGCGCCATTGCCGAGAGCGGCTCGGCGTTCGGGGCTAATCGCCACCTGCGCGAAACCTGGTACGGCCAGGAGTCCGCTGAAAAGATGGGCGAGCGCATCGCCCACGAGATGGCCGGCGGGCAGGCGGCTGATCCGATTGCGGCGCTGCGCGCCAAGAGCGCCGAAGAGATTTTGAACAGCAGCAACGTCGCCGCCTCTTCGTTCTTTTCCGGCGACGCCAACCGCTTCGCGCCAATCGTTGACGGCTGGGTGATACCGGACGACCCCGGCGCGATTTTTGAAGCAGGCCGAGAGGCCAACGTGCCGCTGATCGTCGGCACCAACGCCGACGAAGGCTCGATCTTTGTGCTAAGCGCCCCGGTCGGCACGGTTGATGCGTATGGCGTGGCGTTGCGCCGCCTTTATGATGCGCATGCAGATGAAGTGCTGGCGCTCTACCCGGCCAGCGATGCCGTCGAGGCGCGCCGCGGGCTGAGCCACATCATCACCGATGCATTCTTCATAACCGGCGCGCGTTACTTTGCCGAAACCGCGAGCAAGGTCAATGGCAAGACGTTTGTTTACCACTTCACGCACATCACCGGCGACCCGCGCCGGCGAATGCTTGGCGCCTTTCACGCCTCCGAGATTCCTTATGTTTTTCTGACCCAGGACGTGGTCGGCACAGCGACGTATGACGACAAAGAGCATGAGCTGGCCCGCGCCATGAGCGCTTACTGGGCACAGTTCGCGGCCACCGGCGATCCCAATGGCGCAGGTCGTCCGGCGTGGCCGAAGTATGATGCGGCGTCGGATCAGCATATCGAGTTCGGCGACCAGATTGCGGTTAAGGCGAACCTGCGCAAGCTGGCGGTTGATCTGTTCGAGCGCATCGCTCTGGAGCGGCGCGGCAAGCGCAAAGCGACCGGCGACCATTGAGAGATGAAGAGAGATGCCAGGAGTTAAGATGACCGCAGCGGCGCAAGTATCCAGGCAGCGGTTTGATGCAGTGGATCGCTGGCTTTTCGGCCTTTCATTGATTTGTGGCATTGCTTACCTTTTGACGCGCGGCCTGCCCGGACTGCCGGGCAGCGTCGCCGTCAAAGGCTTGAGCGTGTCGCCGCTCGCGGTGATTGCGCTGCGTCAACTGAAGGGAAGCAATGGCGTGCTGCCGGCCTGCGCGCTGCTGCTTTCGGCGCTCGGCGATATCTTTCTTGCGCTTGGCGGCGAGCAATGGTTCGTTTATGGTCTCGGCTCGTTCCTGGTCGCGCACCTGTTCTACATCACGCTCTTTGTGCGCAACTGGCCGCGCCCGTTCGCCGTCAGCGCCGCGCATCAATCGGTCGCCCTGCTATTGCTGATTGCCGCCGCCGCGATATTCGTGTGGCTGTGGCCGAACCTGGGCGAGATGCGGCTGCCGGTCGCGGCTTATATGTGCGCGCTCACCGGCATGGCGGTGACGGCGACGCTCGCGGGCTTTCGCGCCTGGTGGGTGGTGATCGGCGCGGCGCTCTTCATGCTGTCGGATTCGCTGATCGCCGTCGGCAAATTCAAATCGCCGGTTGCCTTGAGCGACTACATCATCTGGGCGACGTATTACGCGGCGCAGGTCTTGATTGCGCTCGGCTTCATCTCTGAAAAGCGGCGCGCTTGATTTCGTAAGGTTATGGAAATTGATCTCGGTCACTTCCTGATTCGCGACTGGCGGCGCGGCGACGAAGAATCGCTCGCCCGCCACGCCAACAACCCGAAGATATGGCGCAACGTGCGCGACCGCTTCCCGCACCCTTACACGCTCGACGACGCCAAAGCGTGGATCGCGCGTGCCAGTTCTGAAAATCCTATGACCAGCTTTGCCATCGTCGTTAACGGCGAAGCGGTCGGTGGCGTCGGCTTCTTTTTGCAAGAAGACATTTTTCGCCGCTCGGTCGAAATTGGTTACTGGCTCGGCGAAGACTTCTGGGGCCGCGGCATCATCACCGACGCCGTGCGCGCCATGAGCGAATACATCTTTGCGAACTTCGATGTCTGTCGCATCTACGCCGGGGTCTTTGAATGGAACCCGGCTTCAATGCGCGTGTTGGAAAAGGCCGGCTATGTGTTTGAGGCCCGCATGCGCAAAGCGGCGACCAAAGAGGGACAGACGATTGACGAGTTCATCTACGCGCTGGTGAAGGAAGAGTGAGGAAGCAGTAGGCAGCAGGCAGTAGGCAGGAAGCAGGAGGCAGGAGGCAGTAGGCAGTTGATTCCCTAGCTCCGTTAGGAGCGCAATGTTTATAGTCACCGATGCTCTTAAGATTCAAGCTCCGTCAGGAGCGCAATGTCGCCATTTCGCCCCTACGGGGCTTCGTCATTATAGGCGTCTGTAACTATAAACATCGCGTCCCTACGGGACTGCCTCCTGCTTCCTGCCTACTGCCTACTGCCTACTGCCTACTGTTGAGGTGGCGCGGATCAGACGGATGAAGCGAGCCAAAAGAGGATAAAGCAGATGGGGTGTTCTACCTTTCGCTCTTCATCCGTCCAGTGCGCGCCACCCTTAGCGGCAATGATCGCCGGTTAGAATTGAAACGTGACGCCGACTTGCGCTGTCACGATGTCCGTACGCGAATGCAGCACGTCGAAAAACACATTGCCGTTTTCGCGGCGGATCGAGCCTTCCCTGAGATACTCGGCGCGCGAGCCGCGCAGGTAGCGTACACGCGTGTCGAGCAGCACCTCTAGCCGGCGCGGGTGCGGGTTCAGCCGCACATGTACACCGCCGCCGAAGCCATAGCTCAACGTCGAATCGCTCAGGTTGGTCTCGGAAGGATTGCTATCCTCCGATTCAAGATTGATTGACGTAGTGGTGAACAGGTACTTAAAGCCGATCAGACCCTCGGCGTAAGGCCGTACCGCGCCGTGGCGCGGCTCGGCGCGCACCAGCAGGTGGGTCATAAAGATATTGTTGCTGGTCGTGACATCAACGCGAACTTCAGGAACTTCGGGAAGCAACGCCAATTTGCGCGTCTCCGAGCCATAGACGACGCCGCCCAGGTCAACGCCGACCAGGATCGGGCTCTGCCTGAGGCGCACAAGAAACTGGCCGCTCGCGCCATAGCCATTGTTTCTGACGTTGTCTTTGAACTCGCCGGTTGGGACGACGGTGAGGAAATCCACGCCCGCCTGAAACTCCTGTGCGCGTGCCGTCGTCACTTGCCCGAAGGCGACAAGGCAGAGCATCGCAAGCAGCCAGCGTGCGGCGCGCGGGCGAAGGCCGGTGCGTTGCCGGGGTTGCAGTCTGATTTGATCGTCGTGCATGCGTTTATCTCTTTTCATCAACCGCCCCATAGTGGGTGGTGCGGTTGATCTGAAATTGACTGCCGGGACGAGTCCTCCGTTGCTTCGCCTATCACCCTACGCTAAAATGGGCGCGGCTTCAGGACTGCCAGCCACGCCGGCAACGGGCGATGGACGCAAAATACTGCCGGCGCCGTCCGCATGTCCTCAGAAACCGCTCAAACTTTTCTCAATTAGATTTCTCAAGGCCCGAATGACCACCGAGCAGCCGCAGATTTATGAATTTGGCCGCTTCCGCCTCGACCGTGCCGAGCGCACTTTGCAGCGCGGCGGCGAGCCTGTGTCGCTGACGCCAAAGGTCTTCGGCATTCTGCTGGCGCTGGTCGAAAACAGCGGGCGGGTCGTCGAGAAGGACGAGTTGATGCGCCAGGTCTGGCCCGATAGTTTTGTTGAAGAAGGCAACCTGACTCAGAACATTTCATTGCTGCGCAAGGCGCTCGGCGAAACCAGTGACGGCAAGTCCTTCATTGAGACCGTCGCGCGGCGCGGCTATCGCTTCGCCGCCAGCGTTCGCCAGTCTGCCGACGGCGAAGCGGCGCAAGCCGGCGCGGACGGTGAGTTGACCGCGCGCCATGCCTTCGCGCCGCCGCTGGGCACGGAAGGCGCGGTGCCCGAAGTCACATTGGACCGGGCGACAGGCGACAACGGCGCGGCGCTGGTCGCTGTGGCTGCGCGCAGGGCTTACTTGTCACCCGCGACGGCAAGCGACGCCGGGCCAGTCGCTTCGTCAGTCGTCACGCGCCGCCAATCGACCACAGGCATCTGGGGACATCTCTTGCCGCACCGCGTAGCGCTGCTCGCGGCGATTATATTGCTGGTAACCGCGACAGTCGCCTTCATCTTTTTCCGAGCCAGCCGCACGACGAGCGGCAGCGGCAACATCGATTCGATTGCCGTGCTGCCGTTTGTCGCCGATGCCGGCGATGCCGAGACCGAATTTCTCAACGACCGCTTGGCCGAGAATCTGATCAACAACCTGGCGCAACTGCCGAAGCTCCGTGTCGTGCCGCGCAGCTTGGTCTTCAACTACAAAGGCAACATGGCTGACCTGCAAAAGGTTGGGCGCGAGCTTGGCGCCCGCGCCGTCCTCACAGGGCGCATTCATCGGCAGGGTGACACGCTCAGCATCCAGGCCGATCTGATTGACGTGGCGAACGTCTCGCAAATCTGGGGGCGGCATTATGATCGCAAGATCGCCGACCTCTTGCTGGTGCCGGAAGACATTTCGAAAGACATCTTCGAAAACCTGCGGCTGAAGCTCAGCGTCGAAGAGAAGAAGCAGCTCGAAGCCAGCCGCTATTACCTGCTGGGCCGCAACGCGCTGAACAAGCGCACGGCGGGCGGCTTGCAGCAGGGCCTCGAATATTTTCAGAAGGCCATTGACATAGACGCCGACGACGCGGCGGCTTATGCGGGGCTGGCCGACTGCTACAACATGCTGGTCGTCTATGGCATTCGCACGCCGAAAGACGCCTTCCCGCTGGCGCAAGAGGCGGCGCTGAAAGCCCTGGAGCTGGATGACAATCTCGCCGAAGCGCACACCTCGCTGGCCTTCATCAAGCACCGCTGGAACTGGGAGCGCCAGGACGCCGAGCGCGAATTCCTGCGCGCCATCAAAGACAAGCCGGCGTATGGGCCGGCGCACCAGTGGTACAGCTCTTACCTGGTCGCGGTCGGGCGCACGGACGAAGCGATTGCCGAAGCCCGGCGCGCCGCCGAGCTTGATCCGCTGTCGTTCAGCACAGGCATTCATCTGGGGTGGATTTACTACATGGCGGGCCGCTACGACGAAGCCATCGCTCACTGCCTGAAGCTGCTCGCCGTTGACCCGGGCTTCTTTCCCGTCTACCGCTATCTCGGATTGAGCTACGAGCAGAAGGGCATGTACAAAGAAGCCATCGCGGCGTTTGATCGCGGCATCAAGCTGTCGGGCAGCCCGCTGCTGGTGGCGCTGCTCGGCCACGCTTATGCCGTTGCCGGCAACCGCAAGGAGGCCGAGCGTGTATTAGACGAGCTGCAAGAGATGTCCGGGCAGCGCTACGTTTCGCCCTGCACGGTGGCGGCAATCTACGCCGGCTTGCGCAATAGCGAGCGGACGTTCGAGTGGCTGGAAAAAGCCATCGCCGAGCGCGACATCTGGCTGATGAATCTACGCGTTGATCCGGTGTTTAAAGAGATGCGCGGTGACCGCCGCTTCAAAGCCATCCTCCTGCGCCTCGGCCTCATCCCTTGAGGCCGAGGCCAGAGGCGAGCCTTTGTCGCTTGCTTCTGGAATTTTCCGGCAATTAGAGATTTGAATAAATTAGAGCGGAGCCGCCGGGAGTCCGAGTAGAGCCCCGCCACAAAGCCGCAGCCCCACGTTGCGCGATGTTTGCTTCTCTTCGGCTGTTCCTCCCCTGTTACCGAAGGCCCGACCGGCGCTTGTGACACAATCCGGAGAGGAATCTATCGATGCCTAGACTATCCAATCACGCCACCAGAACGGCCACGGCTGTCGTCAGCGTACGCATTGAGCCGTCGCCTCGGCCCGCTGAATCGCGTCTCTTTCAGCGCGGCGCGCCGCCGACGACCACGGGACAGTTGTTGCTCGAAGTTGCGCGCTTCGCCGCCGAGAATATGGCTTTTACGCAGCAGGGAGATGCAGAGGCAGCCGCCCGCGCCCGAGATCACCTGATGCAGATCAGAGAGCTCGTTACCCGCAGGCTTGCCGAACTGCCGCCGTCGCAGGATGACGCCGGTCGAGAGGCCCTGTAAGCGAGTGCGTTGCCCTTCAGAGCGTCGCCCTTCATGGCGTCGCGCTGGCTGATTGCGGTAGGCGACGGTCATGTTCTTGCAGAAGCTGGTTGACGGTGGGCACAAGCAGATCGAGGTCTTCCGGCTTGTGCAGAATCCGTGTCGCTCCCGCCTGCGCGGCGACCGTCAGGTACTTCTGCTCGAAAGCCGACATAGCGACGACCGGCACGAAATCATAATTCGCTACTCGCCTGACCTTATGAATGAACTCCAGGCCGGTCATGCCCGGCAACATTAAATCGGTGATGATCAGATCGATGTAGTGTTTCTGTAACAGGTCAAACGCCACCGCGCAGGTTTCTGCCCGGTGGACGGTATAGCCCTCCTGCTCCAGCAGCAAGCTGACGATATCGAGAATGTCCGGGGTGTCCTCAACAACCAAGATGGCCCTTTGCTTCATATAACAGCGCCTCCCAGGCACTTATCCCGACTTGAACAAACCGTGTGCCGAGAATCCGGCGGCTAAAGAATCCGAGCCAGTGCCCATCTGGGTGGCAAAACGCAAGCTTATTGCCGATTCACTTTTCCCTGCCTGCCCCGGCTTCGTACACCCTGCCGAGAAAAAGCACCGAAACCGAACAAGGGTTGTCAGCCTGAAACGCCGGCTTGCGTGCCCGGTCATCCCCGACTCGGCGCATTAACTGATTTATTGACAAGCGCTAGGGCGTGCGGGATAATCGGAGCCTGCGAGCCAAACCCGTTTAGTCCCCGCAGATGATCTTCTTGACTTGGATTTTTGGAGGCGATAAGTGGAAAAGGAGCGTGAGATTCGGCTGCGTCAACGAATCGAAGAACTCGTGCGGTCGCGCGTCGGCACACTGGAGCAAGACATCAGCCGCTTGCAGCGCGAGATCAACCAGTCGTTTACGCAGTTGCTGGAACGCACAGACACAGCGGCAACCATGCCGGAAGGCGACGAGTCGCTGGCGCAAATTGCTGCCGACGTCACGGCTCAGGTTGATCAAGCTACCGCCGAAGGCGTGCGGCTTGGCGCCGATATCGCCCTGCTCAGAGATTCAGTTGTTGAACTGAACGAGCAGCACACCCAGGCCGAAGTCCTCAACGCTCTGGTGGCGCGCGCCGCCAACTTCGCGCCGCGCGTCGTGCTGTTTGTCGTTAAAGGCACGAATGCCCTGGCGTGGGCAGCGCGCGGGCTCGACGACACCATTGGCAATCAATCGATTCGCGGACTGACAGTTTCTCTGCAATCAGACACCGTGCTGCGCGGCGCGCTCAACGCCCAGCAGACTTTCTACGGCTCGCCCGATCAGCAAGGCGAAAACGCGCTCATCTTTAGTCGGCTCGGCAATCTCCATCCACAGCGTGTGCTCGGTGTGCCGCTCAAGGTGCGCGGCAAAGCGGCGGCCATCATCTTCGCCGACTCGGCGGATCGCGGCGCCGCGGCCATCAACGTCGAAGCGATTGAATTGCTGGTCAACACCGCCGGCATGGCTGTCGAGCTGGTGTCGCTGCGCGCACGCATGGCCGAAGGCGCGCCCGCAGCCCGGCCCGCAGCACCAGCCGCGCAAGCGCCCACAGCACAAGCGCCAGCAGCACCAACGGCGCAAGCGCCATCCGCAAGACCTGTCGCGCCGCCGCCACCCGCGCCGCCGGTGGCTGCTCAGAATCCCACGCCGCCGCCGCCAGCTCCCAACCGCCCGGCGCCGCCACCACCTGATCGCCAGTTCCAGACGTTTAGCGCGCCCGAACCGGCGCCGACCGCGCCAAGCTTCTTTGTGCCGACCGTCGAGCCGCCGCCGGAACCCCGTAACGTTCCGCCACCGCCTGCTCCAGCGGCTGACTTCTGGGGCGCGCGTCCAAGCGGTTCATTGAACCCCACACCTGTCGAACTGCCGCGCCCAGCCGAGCCGCCGCCGCCATCGCGCGCCGATGTCAGCGACGAAGAGAAAGCGCACAATGACGCGCGCCGCTTCGCCCGCTTGCTGGTCAGCGAGATCAAGCTCTACAACGAGCAGAAAGTCGCCGAGGGCCGCCGCAACAACGACCTCTACGACCGGCTCAAGGAAGACATTGACCGCAGCCGGCAGATGTATGAGAAGCGCGTCACGCCGAGCGTCGCCGCGAAATTCGATTACTTCTATGACGAGCTGGTCAACACCCTGGCCGAAGGCGACGCCGCCCGACTCGGCTCGGATCATCCCGGCCCGTCTGTAGCAGTTTAGGGGCTAGGGGCTAGGGACTAGGGGCTAGAGAGGAACCTTGCGTTTTTCCTAGCCCTAGTCCCTGATCCCTAGCCCCTAGCCCCTTTCCCCTTGCCGCAGCAAACCGCCTGATTGATAATCATCATCAGCCCCATGTCTATGTCGGAAACGCCTGATCATTTGATGGGGAGAGGTGTTTTATGTTGTACCTGATCCGTCATGCGCGACGCCCGTTTGCGGTCATCAACCGGCGCTTGCTTGCGACCGCCTTGCCGCTCTTGCTGGTGGTGAGCCTTACCACACCGCTGACCGTTTCATGTCAGCGCAAATCATCAGGCGGCGAGCGCGGCGTCGCCGAACTGAGCGCGCTGGTCGAAAGCAATCAGGGGCGGCCCGCGCCCGCCGACTTGCAGCGCATCGAATCGGCTTACCCGCGCAGCCGCGCGGCGGCGCTGGCGCGGTTTCTCCGTGGTTATCTTTATTACACTTCGCAGAACTATGCCGCGGCGGTCGATGCCTTCGATGCCCGCGCCATTGATGAGGCGACGGCCATCGGCGATTACGCGCTCTTTTATCGAGCCGAAAGCGAAGCCGCGAGCGATGCGCGCAGCCAGGCGCGGCGCGATTTCAGTAGCCTCTATTCAAAGTATCCCGACTCGCTGAAGGCTCACGCCGCCCGCTTGCGCGCCGCCGACATGGCTGTGGCGCTTGGTGACCCCGAAAGCGCCCGCCGTGAAGTCGCGCGCCTGGTCGAAGCCGATGACGCGGACGCCGTCTACATCGCGGCGCAGGCCGCCGAGTTGACCGGCAAGACCGACGATGCCATTAAGCTCTACCGGAAAATTTATTACGAGCTTGCGGCGACTCGCGCCAGCGTGCAGGCCGAGCAGCGGCTGGCGGCGCTGGGCGCGGCAGTCAAGGATCATCCTGGCACGCTTGACGAAGAGCGGGCGCGTGCCGATGCGCTGCTGGAATCGAAGCAGTTCAACGAGGCGGCGCAGGCTTACACCAACCTGCTGACGCGCTTCCCCGAAGCCGCCGGCAATGACGCGATTCAATTGCGTCTCGGCAAGAGCCTGTTAGGTGCGCGGCAGACGGCGCAGGCGGTCACGCCGCTAGCGCGCGTCAGCGAAGCCAACGCCGAGGTCAAGGCCGAAGCGTTGTTTAATCAGGCCGAAGCCCTGCGGCGCTCGAACCGCGCCCCGGAATCCGGCGTCATCGTTGACCGCCTGTTGAAGCAGTACGGCAAGAGCCGGTGGGCGCAGGACGCGCTCTTCAACCTGGGGCGCGATCTCGACAAAGCCGATCACGACGCTGAAGCGATGACACGTTACCGGCAGCTCGTCGCTTTGTACCCGAAATCACAGTATGCCGCTGAAGCCTCGTACAACCTCGGCTGGTACGCTTACCGCATGAAGCAGTACGCGGATGCGGCGCGATTGCTTGGACAGCATCTCGCAAGCTATCGCTATCCCGACACCAAATTTATTGGCGAAGCCGGCTTCTGGGGCGCGAAGGCCGAAGAGCGTCTGGGCAATCCGCGGCGCGCGCTGGCGCTCTACGATCTGGTCAACGAGCGTTACCGTTATGGCTATCACGGTTACCTCGCAGGCATGCGCGCCGCCCGCTTGCGCGCCGCCGATCCGTCGCTTAAAGCCGAAGCCATCAAATCGGGCAGCGACCTTGAGCGCATTCGGCAGAACGTCACCTATGTCGAGAAGATTGAAGAGACCGCCGATGGCTCAGAGAAGGCGTTGTTATCCAGAGCCGACGATTTTGAAGTCATCGGCTTGGGCGAGCTGGCGATCAAAGAGCTGAACACGGCGCAGGAACACGCGCCCACTTCGCCGCGGATCAATCTGCGCATCGCGCAGTACTACGCGCGGCGCGGCGAAAATTTTCAGGCGACCCTTGTGCTGCGGCGCGGCTACCCTGACATTTACTCGTACCAGGAAGCCGACGTGCCGCGCGAGGCGTGGGAAATCATGTTTCCGCTCATCGCCTGGACGACCATCAAGCAGGAAGCCAAGCGTTATGGCATCGATCCTTACATGGCCGCAGGGCTGATCCGTCAGGAGAGCGTCTTTAACCCGACGGCCATCTCGCGGGTCGGGGCGCGCGGCCTGATGCAAGTGATGCCGGCGACCGGCCAGTTGATTTCGCGCAAGCAGGGAGGCGGCTCGATCACGGCGGCGGATTTGTACAACCCGGCGATCAATGTCAAGCTCGGCATGAATTACCTGGCGCAGATGCTCGGCCAGTTTGGCAGGATTGAATACGCGGCGGCGGCTTACAACGCCGGGCCGGGGCGCGCGCAACGCTGGCTCGCCGAGCGCGGCGGCCTCGACATCGAAGAATGGATCGAGACGATTCCTTTCACCGAAACGCGCGGTTATGTGCAGGGTGTGCTGCGTTACGCGGCAAACTACCGCCGGTTTTATAAAGAGTAGTATGATGAGGCTATGAGGATATTTTTGGCTGTGTGGCTGATGCTACTTTTGGTGGTCGCGACACCGGCGCAACACACCCGCAAGCCTTCTCCCACTACAACTGCGACACCGGCCACGGGCGCGCTGAAAGTCACCACCGGTCAGGCGGGCTCAGTTGTCTTCATCAACAACGTGCGCCACGGCGCGACCAACGATAAAGGCGAGCTTGATCTGGCGCGGGTGCGCGCCGGCTCGTTCCCTGTGCGTGTGCGCTCGGTCGGTTTTGCGGATTGGACCGGCCCCGTCATCGTCACCGCCAATTCGTCGCGTACCTTGAAGGTCACGCAATCGCCTATCGCAGATGAAGCGACGCTGCATTATCAGAAAGGTGACGCGCTGCGCGAGCGCGGCAAGAACAAAGAAGCCGTCGAAGAGTACCGGCAAGCCCTGACGCTCCGCGCGAACTTTACCGAAGCGCGCATCGCCCTGGCGCGCAGCCTGATTGCGCTGCAAGATTTTCAGGGAGCCGAAGAACAAATCACGGCGGCGCTTAAAGCCGCGGGGCGCACGCTCGCCGAAGCACAGACCGTGCTAGCCAACATGCGCCGCCATCAGGGGCTCATCGAAGAATCAATCGTTGAGTACAGGAAAGCCATTCGCCTGGCGCAGGGGAATTCCTTCGAAGCGCACATCGGCCTGGCCATCGCGCTCAACGAGATGAACGACCCAAAACTGATTGACGAGATCACCCGCGAGTACCGCATCGGGATCATTCAAGATATGGAGACCGAGCCGGTGCTTTATTATCAACTCGGCGAGATACTGGAAAAAGCCGGGCGCAACAAAGAGGCAATTGCCGCCTATCGCAATTACTTGCGGCTCGACCCCGAAGGCGAATATGCTTCTGCGGCTGAATCGATCATCGAGAGATTGAAAGACGAGAACAACGACCAGCAATGAGCAAACAGATCATTTCTCATAAAGCCGAGCAGTTCACTGAATCGGTCATTCGCGAGATGACCCGGCAATCGCACCTCTACGGCGCCATCAACCTGTCGCAGGGCTTCCCCGATTTTGCCGCGCCCGAAGAGATCAAGCTCGCCGCCTGCGACGCCATCATGGCCGATGTGAATCAATATGCCATCACCTGGGGCGCGAAAAATTTTCGCAACGCCATTGCCGAAAAAGCGGCATGGTATCTCGGCATGGAGATAGACCCTGAGCGCGAAGTCTGCGTCACCTGCGGCTCGACCGAAGCGATGATGGCAGCGATGATGGCGATCATCAATCCCGGCGACGAGGTGATTGTCTTCGAGCCGTTTTACGAAAACTATGGCCCGGACGCGATTCTGTCGGGAGCGACGCCGCGGTACGTGACGCTCTATGCGCCCGACTGGCATTTCGATGAAACGGAGCTTGCTGCCGCTTTCAACGATCATACGAAAGCCATCATCATCAACACGCCGAACAACCCGACCGGCAAGGTTTTCAGCCGCGAAGAGATGGAGTACATCGCCGAGCTTTGCCAGAAGTGGAATGTCATCGCCATCACCGACGAAATCTACGAGCACATTCTCTTCAACGGCAAGCAGCACGTGGCACTGGCAACGCTCGACGGCATGCGCGACCGGACGATCACTATCAATGGATTGTCGAAAACGTACTCGGTGACCGGCTGGCGAGTCGGCTACACGATTGCGCCGCCCGAGATCACGCTGGCGATTCGTAAGGTGCATGACTTTTTGACGGTCGGCGCGGCGGCGCCTTTGCAGGAAGCCGGGGCGCACGCGCTGCGGTTGCCGCGCTCGTATTACGACAAGCTGCAAGCGAGCTACGCCGAAAAGCGTCAGCGCATACTCGCGGTGCTGAAAGAGGTCGGCTTTCGCTGCTACGACCCCGAAGGCGCTTATTACGTGATGACCGACATCAGCGCTTTTGGCTACGACGACGATGTCGCATTTGCGAAATTCTTAGTCAAAGAGATTGGCGTCGCGGTCGTCCCCGGCAGCAGCTTTTACCACGAGCCGCAGCTTGGCCGGCATCAGGTGCGCTTCACCTTCTGCAAGAAAGAAGAAACGCTCGCCGCTGCCGAAGAGCGCTTGCAAAAACTCAAATCATTGATGCGCTAAGGCCCATCCGACGCTTGCAATTGATTAGCCGCAATCTAGTATAAGCCTAACTATTCCCCTGTTTACCCCTCCTTTTATAATCCTGAGCATTTTGGTCGGGAAAAACTTGACTTTATCAGTCGGGTATATAGAATAAAGATGAAGTTTCAAGCGAGGCCCGGAGATGCAGATTTCGACGAAAGGCAAATATGCGGTGCGCGCGATGCTCGACATTGCGCAGAACTCCAACGGCGGGCCGGTGGCGCTCGGAGCGATCTCGAAGCGCGAAGGCATCTCGCTGTTGTTTCTCGAACAGATCTTCCAGCCGCTACGCAAAGGCAACATCGTCAACAGCATGCGCGGGCCGCACGGCGGTTACGTGCTGGCGCGCGACGCCGGCGAAATTACCATTGGCGAGATTGTGCGTTTGATCGAGCCGCCGCTTTACACCAGTTCTTGTTTCAGCAACGACGGCTCGGTTGACAATTGCCGCATCTCTGATTCCTGTATCGGCGGCGCGATCTGGAAGCAACTGACCGAGCACGTCGATAATTTTCTGGATTCGATCACGCTCGCCGACCTGGCCAACAAGTCGAAGCCCGAAGTGGTTTACGGTTTGCGCATCAAGTCGCAGCGCATTCTGGAGCAGGCCCGCGGCGAGAAGCCGTCGCCGGAGGCGAAAGTGGAAGAGCTAACGGAAACCGTGGAAGTGGCTTGAGCGAGGCTGCGGAAACTTCAACCGAGTTTGTAAGGAGAGAATATGGCGCTGAAGCTCCCGATTTACATGGACTATCACGCGACGACGCCGGTTGACCCGCGCGTCTTCGAGGCGATGAGTCCCTACTTCACTGAAATCTTCGGCAACGCCGCGAGCCGCAATCATGAATTCGGCTGGCAGGCGGAAGAGGCGGTCGAAAACGCCCGCAAGCAGGTCGCCGACCTGATCGGCGCGACCTCGAAAGAGATTGTCTTTACGAGCGGCGCGACCGAGTCGGACAATCTGGCGATTAAAGGCGTCGCCGATATGTATTACGAGCGCGGCGATCACATTATCACTGTGGTCACCGAACACAAGGCGGTGCTGGATACCTGCAAGAAGCTTGAGAAGCGCGGCTTCAAAGTCACCTACCTGCCGGTAGCCTCCGACGGCTTGATTTCGCCTGATGATGTGAAGCGCGCCCTCACCGACAAGACGATTCTGGTTTCGGTGATGCACGCCAACAATGAGATCGGCGTCCTTCAGCCGATTGCCGAAATCGGCAAGCTCTGCAAAGAGCGCGGCGTGTTGTTCCACACCGACGCCACGCAATCGGTCGGCAAGGTGCTGTTCAACGTCAACGAGATGAATGTTGATCTGGTTTCCATCAGCGCCCACAAGATGTATGGGCCGAAAGGCGTCGGGGCGCTCTACGTGCGCCGGCGCAACCCGCGCGTGATGCTGGCGCCGATGGTGGATGGCGGCGGTCACGAGCGCGGTATGCGTAGCGGCACGTTGAACGTCACGGGCATTGTTGGCCTCGGCAAAGCCGCCGAGATTGCCAGGACGGATATGGAAAGCGACAGCGCGCGCATCCTTGGTCTGCGCGAGAAGCTGCGGCGCGGTCTTATGGACGAGCTTCCCGATGTCTACGTCAACGGCAGCATGGAACATCGCCTGCCGGGCAATCTGAACATCTCGTTTGCCTACGTCGAAGGCGAATCGCTGCTGATGGGCATCAACGACATCGCCGTTTCTTCGGGGTCGGCCTGCACCTCGGCGAGCCTGGAGCCGAGCTACGTGCTCAAGGCGCTGGGCGTCGGCGAAGAGCTGGCGCATAGCTCGATTCGCTTCGGGCTTGGCCGCTTCAACACCGAAGAGGAAGTCGATTACACGATTAACCGCGTCAACGAAGCGGTCAACCGCCTGCGCGAACTGTCGCCGCTGTGGGAGATGGTGCAGGAAGGCGTTGACCTGAGCAAAGTGCAGTGGGCCGGCGAGTAGCTTCGTGCGCCGGTGAACAAAAGTTTGAACGTTTGATCGAAAGCGACTGACAGGAGAGGAAAAGCGAAATGGCTTATTCAGACAAAGTGATTGACCACTACAACAACCCGCGCAACGTCGGCAGCCTCGACAAGAAAGACCCCAACGTCGGCACGGGCCTCGTCGGCGCGCCGGAGTGCGGCGACGTGATGAAGCTGCAAATCAAGATCAACCCGGAGACGCAGATGATCGAGGACGCCAAGTTCAAGACCTTCGGCTGCGGCTCGGCCATTGCCAGCTCAAGCCTGGCGACCGAGTGGCTCAAAGGCCGTTCGGTGGACGAGGCGCTGACGATCAAGAACACCGAGATCGTCAAAGAGCTGAACCTGCCGCCGGTCAAGATTCACTGCTCAGTGCTTGCGGAAGATGCCATCAAGGCGGCCATCCGTGACTACAAAGAGAAAGCGGGCAGTAGTGAAGAACAGCGCGAAGAAGTCACCGCTGGTGCGTAAACTGATTGATCGCCGTCTGGGGCGGCGCGATGAAAGAGGGATGTGAAGGTGCTTCAACTGACTGAACAAGCGGCGGCGCGGATTCGTGAGATCATGCGCGATAACGGCTTGACGGAAGGCGGCCTGCGCGTCGGCGTACAGGGCGGCGGCTGTTCCGGCCTGAGCTACAACCTGGCGCTCGACACCGAGCAGCGCCCCGGTGATCGCGTCTTCGAGCACGATGGCGTCAAGGTCTTTGTTGACATGAAGAGCTTGCTTTATCTGAACGGCTCGACGCTCGACTGGAAAGACGAAGGCTTGATGCAACGCGGCTTCACTTTTATCAACCCGAACTCTTCGGGCGACTGCGGCTGCGGCGAATCGTTCGCGGTCTAGCCCATCGCCCGATGTTGCGCAACCTTTGTCGCCTCGGCTTTATCACCTGAGGCATGGATTGAAACGGAACTCAGCAGAGCTTGATGGTTGGGTGCGCGAGGGCTCAACCATTATTTTTTTGATGGCGAGATAACATGGCCGAAGCCAGCACCAGCGAAGTCGCATCGCGTGCCTGTCCGCATTGCGGAGCGGCGTCTGATGGGGCGCATTTCTGCGCCGCCTGTGGCCGCGTTCTGCCGCTGGTCGCCAACACCGACTATTTCGCTTTCTTCGGCCTGCCGCGCAAGCTCGGCCTCGATGAAACAGAGCTAGAGAAAAACTTCTACGCGCTCAGCCGCCAGCTTCACCCCGATTACTTCATGAACGCCTCAGAGGCCGAGCGCCAGGCCAGCGTCGAGCGCGCCTCGCGGCTCAACGACGCCTACCGCACGCTGCGCGACCGCACGGCGCGGTCGCAGTACCTGTTGCGGCTTGCCGGCTACAAGGAAGCCGAAAAGCAAGCGCCGCCCGAGCTGCTCGAAGAAGTCTTCGAGCTGAATATGCAGATCGAAGAGATGAAGGCCGCAAAGAAAATGGGTGACGCCGATGAAGTCGAACAGGCGCGCACGGCGCTCGAAGAAGCGCTCGGCGGGTTGAAAGATAAATTGAGTGACATTGATACGCGACTCTTCGCGCTGTTCGCGGATTGGGACGCTGCGGTTGATCGCGATGCCGACGAAGCGTCGCGCACATCGGTGCTTGACCGCATGAGCCAGTTGCTGTCGCACCGCTCGTACGTTCGCAATCTCGTTCGCGACATCAGAGAGGAATTGTAACGAATGCCACTGATTGAATTAAGTATGACCGGTCGCCCGAAATCGAGCCGCGTGGTCGGCATCGATCTGGGCACCACCAACAGCCTGGTCGCTTACACGACCGAAAGCGGCCCGCAGGTGATCCGCGATGGCGAGGGCAACGCGCTGGTGCCTTCGATTGTTTATTACGACAATGCCGAGAAGCGTCTGCTGGTCGGCGAAGCAGCGCGCGAGCGGCTGATCACCGAGCCACGCAAAGCCATCTATTCCGTGAAGCGCTTCATGGGCAAAGGCAGCGCCGATGTGCAGGAAGACCTCGCGCTCGTGCCGTTTGAAATCGCCGCGGGAAGCCAACAGGTGATCCGTTTTCAGATGGGCGACCGCCAGTTTACGCCGCCTGAGATTTCCGCCTTCGTGCTGCGCGAGCTGAAAGAGCGCGCCTCGAAATTCTTTGACGAAGAGGTGACGCAGGCGGTGATCACTGTGCCCGCCTATTTCAACGACGCACAACGTCAGGCGACCAAAGATGCGGGCCACCTTGCAGGGCTTGAAGTGCTGCGCATCGTCAACGAGCCGACGGCTGCCTCGTTGGCCTACGGCATAGACAAGCGCGACGAGGCGCGCATCGCGGTTTATGATCTTGGCGGCGGCACCTTCGATATCTCGATCCTGCGGCTGCGCGAAGGCATCTTTGAAGTGCTGGCGACCAACGGCGACACGCACCTCGGCGGCGACGATATCGATAATCGCTTGATCGCGCTTGTGCTAGAAGAAATCAAATCACAAAGCGACAAAGACCTGAGCCGCGACCACGCCGCATTTCAGGCGATTCGCAAAGGGGTGATTGCCGCCAAGCACGAGCTTTCAGAAAGCGACCGCGCACGGATCGCGATTGACCTGGCAGAGAGCGGCGTCGCTTATCACCGCGAGGTGACGCGTGACGAATTCGAGCGGTTGATCGTTGATTTAATCGAGCGCACGCTCGGCCCGTGCCGGCAAGCGCTTAAAGACGCCGACCTTGACCCCGAGCAGATTGACGAAGTCGTGATGGTTGGCGGCTCGACGCGTATTCCGCTGGTGCACCATCGCGTCGAAGCGCTGTTCAAGCGTCAGGCACATACCGAGCTGAACCCCGACGAAGTGGTGGCGCTCGGCGCGGCGATTCAAGCCGACATCCTCTCCGGCGGTCGCCGCGACCTGTTGTTGTTGGATGTCACGCCGCTTAGCTTAGGCATTGAAACCATGGGCGGCGTGGTCGCCAAGATCATTAATCGCAACTCGACCATCCCGGCATCGGCTGCCGAGATGTTCACGACCTGGGTGGACAACCAGACCGGCATCGATGTTCATGTGCTGCAAGGCGAGCGCGAGATGGCCGATGATTGCCGCCGCCTGGCGAAGTTCACGCTCAAGGGCATCCCGCCGCAGCCCGCCGGCTTGCCGCGCATCGAAGTGCGTTTCTTAATCGATGCCAATGGCATTCTCACCGTGAGCGCCACAGACGTGCGCAGCGGTCAGCAACAGTCGGTCGAGGTCAAGCCGTCTTATGGCCTGAGCGATGAGCAGATCGAAAAGATGTTGATGGATTCGATGGAGTTCGCCGAAGAAGACATGCGCAAGCGCCAACTGGTCGAAGCGCGCACCGAAGCCGATACCGTGCTGCGCGCTTCAGAGAAAGCACTTGCTGAGCGCGGCGAGCTGGTCGGAGAAGAGGAGCGCGAGCAGATTCGCCGGGCGATTGGCGAATTGCGCGAAGCCGTCGCCGGCGAAGATCATCGTTTGATCCGCGCTCGCATTAAACAGCTCGACGAGGCGGCGCATCACCTGGCCGAATTGATTATGGATAGCGCACTGCTCGCGGCGTTGAAAGATCGCAAGGCGTCCGAGGTGGCGGAAGGCTGAATTATGGAAGCAAAAGAAGCAACCGGCAGCGCCGTGATGGACGAACAGCCGGAGACTGCACAAAAAGTGTATCAGATTACATTCTTGCGCAAAGGCGAAGCGCCGGTGACGGTCGAATACCAGCCGGGCGTGACACCGTACCACGAGCACGGTAGAGAAGGCTCGCTGCTCGACATCGCGCTCAACTATGGCATCGATCTTGAGCATTCGTGCGGCGGCAACTGTGCCTGCACGACCTGTCACATCATCGTCAAGCAGGGCGAAGCCAACCTGACAGAGATGGACGAGGACGAAGAAGACCGCATCTACATGGCCGATAGCGTCACCCTGCATTCGCGGCTCGGCTGTCAGGCGGTCGTCCGCGGCGACGTGACGGTCGAGATCGCTGATTGAGTTGACGATTGGCGGTTTGTGAAAGGGAGGCACAATGGCAGAAGTGGACTGGACGGACGTCGAAGAGATCGGCATACGGCTGCTGGAAGCGCACCCGGACGTTGACCCGCTGAGTGTGCGCTTCACAGACCTCTATCACTGGGTGCTGGCGCTCGACGGCTTCACTGGTGACCCAAAAGGCTCGAACGAAAAGAAGCTCGAAGCCATTCAGATGGCCTGGTACGACGAGTGGCAGGAAGAGCATGGGTAGTTGTCAGTTGCCAGTTATCAGTTGCCGGTTGCCGGACACGGTGCCCTGCGGACAACTGACAACTGGCAATTGACAACTGGCAACTGCGATGACGGTTTACTTAGACAACAGCGCGACGACCGCCGTTTTGCCCGAAGTCATCGAGGCGATGTTGCCTTGCTTCAGTGAAGTCTATGGCAATGCGCAATCGGTGCATGGCTTCGGCCAGCGGGCCAAGTCAATAGTCGAGCGCGCCCGCCGTGAAGTTGCGGCGCTGATCAACGCGGCCCCCGGCGAAATCGTTTTTGTCGGCGGCGGCACCGAAGCCGATAATCTCGCCATTCGCGGCATTGCCGCGGCGTACAGCGCCGGTCATCTCATCACCACGAAGATCGAACACCCGGCGGTGCTTGCCACCTGTCAGGCCCTCGAACAGATGGGCGTGAGAGTGACTTATCTTCCAGTTCAAGCCAACGGCATCGTCCGCGTGGATGATCTGCGCGCCGCCATCACAGACGAAACGACGCTGATCTCCGTGATGCACGCCAATAACGAAACCGGGGCGATTCAACCTCTCGAAGCTATTGCCGCCATCGTCCGTGAACGCCGCGAGCGCGGGCAGAAGCATCTCTACCTGCACACCGACGCCGTGCAATCGGTCGGCAAGATTCCGGTTGATGTGAAACGGCTCGGCGTTGATCTGCTGTCACTGTCGGGGCACAAGATTCATGGGCCGAAAGGCGCTGGCGCGTTGTTCATCAAGAAAGGCGTGCGGCTGGCGAAACAGATGACCGGCGGGCATCACGAGCGCGACCGCCGCGCCGGCACAGAGAATGTCGCCGGCATTGTCGGACTGGGCCGCGCCGCAGAGCTTGCGCGCCTGCATCTGAGCGAGCGCGGCGAGCGGATGCGCGAGCTGCGAGATGTTTTCGAGCAAGAAGTGATGGCGCGTATCGCCGGTGTGCAAGTGAACGGCGATGCACAGCAGCGCGTGCCGAACATATCGAACCTGAGCTTTGCTGGGGTTGACGGCGAGAGCTTACTGATTGCTCTTGATTTGCAGGGCATCGCCGTGTCTACCGGCTCGGCCTGCGCATCCGGATCATTAGAGCCGAGCCATGTGCTGGCGGCGATGGGCCTTGAGCGCGAGCAGGTGCGCGGCAGCCTGCGCATCAGCCTGAGCGCGTTGACTTCGCGCCAGGAGATCGATACGGCGCTGGCCGCGCTCGAAGAAATCGTCGCCCGCTTGCGCGAGATGCGCCCCGACGAAGCAGCGGCGAGCATGGAATCTAGCCTTTCACGATTTTCCCGTTCTCAATAATTATGTACACGCCGCAGGTGGCCGAGCACATCGCCAATCCGCGCAACGTCGGTGAGCTTGAGCATCCTTCAGGCATCGGCGATGTGACGAATCAAGTCTGCATGGATCGCATACGGCTGACGTTGCGCATCAACGGCGACCGTGTGAGCGCGGCGCGCGTCAAAGCCTCGGGGTGCCCGCCGACGATTGCCGCGGCTTCGGTGTTGACAGAGTTAATCATTGGCCGCGCCCTCGTCGAGATTGAAGCGATGACGAAGCAAGATGTCGCTGATGCGCTCGGACGCTTGCCGGTCGCCAAACAGCATTGCGCCAGCCTGGCCATCGAAGCCTTACGTGCCGCGCTCACGGATGCGCGCCGCTGAAATCGCGTCTCTGGATTGTTGAATTGAAGCGAGCTGGCGATGGCCTGCGGTCAGGCGTTTGCCATTACCGAGCCGCACGACGGGCAGAAGATTTCGTCGTCTTCGATCATCATCCCGCAGTCGTCGCAGAGCCCCGCCAAAGCGATGGCGGTTTCGGCATGCGCCGCCACCTGTTCAAGCAGCCCACCACAGCGAATACAGAACAGCTCGCCGCTGTCGGATAGCTGGCCGCAATCACCACAGGTGATCTTTGCGGCGCTTGCGGTTTTCGCGGCCACAAAGCCTTCGAGCGCGCCGGTGATTCGGATGACATCTTCTGATTGTGAAAGCGCGCCGCTGTTCGCTGGCGGCGGTGTCTCAACGGTGACGGGGGGCGTGTGTGCGGACGACTGCGCATGCGGCGCGGTCGCAGGTCGAGCTTCAAAGTGGTGATCGGTTGGCTGAGCTTTGGGCGAAAGACTGAGGAAATCGTCCAGCTCGTCGTACAGGTCAAGGCCGCCAGTAAATCCGGTCGGCTGGCGTTCTGCATTGGCCTCGGCCCGCAGATGGAGTAGTTCGCCTGTAGGTGATTTCATAGAAAGCTATCCAGCTTGGGTGACTACTCGGAGGCAGAGCGATTGCATTCTACAACAAGGCCGGAGGCGATTCTACAGTAATTGTTGCGGGCCGCGCGCAGGTGATAACATCAAGGGCCATGCCCGGCGAACGTGAAATCATCGCCCGATTGCGTGCCCGCGCGCGCGCCGCCGCAGGCGTCAGCCTCGGCATCGGCGACGACGCGGCGGTCTTGCATGTAGGCGGCACGCGCGACCTGTTAGCCTGTTCGGACTTGATGGCCGAAGGTGTCCATTTCCGCCGCGACTGGTCGTTGCCGCGACTGCTGGGCCAGAAGGCGCTGGCGGTGACTCTGAGCGACATCGCGGCCATGGGCGGCGCGGCACGTTACGCGATGGTGAGCATCGCGCTGCCCGGCACGCTGTCGCCCCTGTTCATCGAAGAGGTATTCGAGGGCCTGCTCGTATACGCGGAAAAGAGCGGCGTGGCGATCATCGGCGGTGATACCTCAAGCTCGGTTGATTCACTTTTCATTGATACGATTGCGCTCGGCGATTGCCATGCAGGGCGAGCCGTCCGACGAAGCGGCGCGCAAGCCGGCGATCTTATTTATGTGACCGGCGCGCTTGGCGCATCCAGGGCGGGACTCTTGTTACTGGAGCGCGGCCATCGCCTGACGGATGATGTGGTTGCTGATGACCAAGGCGAAATGAGTGAGGCGCGCACGGCATCCATGCTGAAACATCTCGGCCCAGCGCCGCCTCTCATGCTGGGTCGCATGATCGGCGAGCGCGGACTGGCGACGGCGATGATTGACCTAAGCGATGGCTTGAGCACAGACCTCGCACACATTCTCGACGAAAGCGGCTGCGGAGCAATCCTCAGAGCCGGGTTAATTCCAATTGCCGGTGCGGCGGCTTTGCTTGCCGCCGAGCTAGCGAGCGAATCTCTAGGGCTTGCCTTGCACGGCGGCGAAGAGTACGAGCTGTTGTTCACGGCGCGCCCCGAAGACCATGCGCCTATCATCAACCTGTCGAGCGAAGTGGCGGTGCCGATCACGGCGATTGGCGAGATTACTGCCGGCGGCGGGTTGCGACTGGAACGCGATGGCCGGCTCGAAGCGCTGCGGCCTGCGGGATACGAGCATCAGATTTGAGCGCACCGATTGGCGGTGTCTTCACTCGTTCGCATCCTCGTTTGTAACTTCGTTTGTATCGAGGACTTCATCTCCATAAAAGAAAGCCGGGCCGCAGACCAGCAACAGGCGGATCGGCTCAGTGCCGGTGTTGCTCAGCGTGTGGCGCTGGTGGCGCGGCACATAGATGGCGTCGCCCGCCGCGACCTCTTGTCGTTCGTCACCAACCGTCATCACGCCGCAACCTTCAACGATGTAGTAAATCTCTTCGATCTCGCGGTGCCGGTGCGGCGTTACTGACTGGCCGGGCAATAGCACTTCTTCGGCGAGGCTGCACCGGGTGATGGCGCTCGTCGTGCGGTCAACCAGCGGACGAATCTCCGACCCGTGCCGGGTCTTGATGATGCTGGCGCGATGACGGTTGATGACGATCATAACGAACGACGCGTCGCTTACTGCTTCGGCTTGTCTTTCGGTTCGGCGGGGCCGGCGGCTTCGACCCATGCATCCCATCCGCCTTTCAGAGCGCTCACCTGCTTGTAGCCTTTGTCGAGGAGCATCTGCGCCACACGGGCGCTAGTGTGTTCGCTCGGTCAGGTACAGTAGATGACGATCTCGCGATTGCGTGGAATCTCGCTCAATCGCGACTCGATCTCATCCATGGGGATGCGCACCGCGCCCTTGATCTTCATCTCGCTGTTGTCGTACGAGCCCTGGCTGCGCGAGTCAATGATGAAGACCGGCGCGTTTTTGGCGAGCCTAGCTTTCAACTCCTCGACCGTGATGCGCGGAACTTCGCCGTCGGCCTTATGCTCGGCGGCCTGCGGCGTCGGCGTAACGGGTTGCATCGCCGGATCGGCGGGCATGGCCGGGGTTGTGCTGGTCGCGCTTGCTGATGTTTTAGCTTTTGATTTCGACTTCGACTTTGATTTCGTGCGCTGTGCGTCGGCGACGATTGCCAGAGCAAGTATCGCCGCCATCAACAGCGCGAATTTTCTCAGGTTCATGGCGCTTCTCCTGTATAGACTTTCCGGAACTCTTATTCTGCCATGCGCGTTCAGGTGAAAGCTAGAAGAGCGAAGCTAGTCCCCACTTCTCTTGCGATGTATACGTGAAAGGCATAAGATGGCCGCAAGTTAAGACGGGCGCGTCGCCCCGCGCGTGTGGTATCATAAAGACCTGGGAGACAGAGCTAAAGTGAGATTCAATCAAAAATTTGCGACTCTGATTGTGTGCCTGCTCTTGCTGAGCTTCGTCGTCGCGCAGGCAAGCGACCGCCATGCCAAGCTCGGCGAGCGCCGCACTGTGGCGCTGCCGCGGGCGATGATCCTTGACGAGTTCGCGCAGCCGCTCATCGCCAGTAGCGGCAAGGTCGGCTTCGTTTCGTCGGTAACGACGGGCGCGGTCGTCTGCTTCAACGTGGCGTCAGGGCGCGTGATGTCATCGCTGGTTGTCGGCGAATCGGTCGGCCCACTTTCGCTGGTTGAAACCGCAGGCCGTCGCCTGCTCGCCGCGCCATCTGCTAATGATCCTGCAAACGGTCACCCGGCGACGATCAGCATCATCGATGCCACGCGCGCCAAACAGCTTGAGCTGCAAGCGCTGCTCGTCTTGCCCGGCAAGGCCACCTTGACGCAGGCGACGCGCGCCCTGCTGACCAGCGACGGCAAACTCTGTCTGATTGCTTCGAGCCGTGAAGAACAATCGCTCTTTGCTTTCGATGTGGAGACCGGGCAGGTGATCGCGCAAGCGAAGCTCGACAGCGAACCATCGGAAATCGCTCTGTTCGATGATGGCAAGACGCGCCGAGTGGCGGTCGCCAGCGTCGCGGCAAACACTTTGTCGCTCTTCAACCTTGACGGGCAAGGGGCGCTTGCACAGGTCGGAACGTTTTCGCCGTCCGGCGTGCGTTTTGACGAAGTCAACAATCCGGCTTTCAGCGGTGACGGGCGCATGGTTTATATTGCCGCCGCCGAGGGCGAGCAGGTCTTTGCGCTCGACAGCGACAGCGGCATCCTGCTCGACGCCATTGCCGCAAGCTCGCCGCACCGTTTGACGACGGCGCGCGCCGCCGATGGCAGCGAGCTGCTGGCCGTCATCAACCTTCGCCGTGAGGGGAGTGATAAGCGCGGCGGTGTCACCGTACTCAAGAGCCAGAACGCCCGCCTGTTCGCGCATTCGGAGTTTGCACCACCCGAGGGAATCGAATTCTCGCGCGCCAACAATGTTGCCTTCACCGCCGACGCCTCGATAGCGTTTGTAACCTCGGCTACGGGTGTGCTGTTCGCCTTCAACACCGAGACCGGCGAGCTGGAATCATATCAGGCTATCGGCAGCGCGCTAGGCCGCTTGGCCCTGAGCGAAAAGACGCAGACGGTCGCGGCGGTTCACTCGACGAAGGCCGGCGACGAGATCATCGTCATCAACTTCGACCTGATCAAGCCCGACACCCCCGACCCGAATGCGCCGTTGATCGAATCCTTGCGGCCTGCCGAAGTCGAGCAGGGGCGGTTAAAGAATCTGCAACTCGTCGTCGCCGGACAACGCCTCGGCGACAGCGCTTCGATCCTCGTCAACGGTGTCGAGATGGCGGCTGAAGTCAGCCAGAACGGTCGCGCCCTGGAAGCCCGCCTGCCGCGCGCTTTGTTTGACGAAGTCAAAAGCATCAGCATTCAAGTCAAAGGCGCGAACGGCGCGCTCTCTGCGCCGCGTGAATTGCGGGTTGTGCGGCCCGGCGCGCCCATCCTCGATGACGTTCGTCCGGCGGAAGTCGCCGGGCCGAGCGCGCCGTTTGTGCTGAAAGTTACAGGCCGGAACTTTCGCGCCAGCTCGACCATCTTCGTCGCCGGACGTGCCCTCGATACCCAGCAGGTGAATGCCGGCACGCTTCAGGCGCTTATGCCTGCCGACCTGTTGCAGTCGCCGGGAGAGTTGAAAGTTCTGGTGCGCGATCTGGCGGTCTCTGATCTGGTATCGGCGAACAATAAAGACCTGTTGATTTACGGACCGCGCATCACGGAACTGGCACCGGTGAACAGTAACGTGGTTGCCGGCGACGGCGCCTTCGGCTTGCGGATTCGCGGCGCGAACTTCCGCAGCGGCGCAACGGTTGAAATCAATGGCCAGGCGCTGCCCGCCAGTGCCTTTCACCTGACCGGGCGCTCGCTGATCAACGTTCGCGTTCCCCAGCAGTTCGCGCAGGACGCGGGCAAGCTCGCCGTAACGGTGCGCAACCCGGAAGGCGCGGCAAGCGACGCGGCGACGATTGACGTGCATGCGCCGCAGATCGTCAGCTTCGCGCAGAAACAGGTGATGGCCGGAACCGTGAAGGCGCGCGTAGATATTCGCGGCAAGGATTTTCGGCGCGGCGCGCGCGTCTATGTCGGCAACGGGCGCGACTTCAACCTGCAATTGGCGCGACCGCAGGTGCGCTTTCGCAATAGCACGCATCTGGTCATCACGCTGAAGGACGAGCTGAATAAATTGCTCGAACAGCCGGGCCATCTCGAATTCAATGTCGTCAACCCGAATAGCGGCGACGGCGTCACCTCGCAAAAGGCGGCGCTCAACGTCGTCGGGCCGGTGGTCGCCGGCGTGCAGTTCGAGGCGCTTGCCGAAAACGATCGGCAGGTGCGGCTGGTGATTGCCGGCGCAAACTTCCGGCGCGGCGCGCTGGTCGAGTTCGTCAAAGGTGATGCGGTGGTGCGACAGGCAACGCCCGAATCGCTGCGCGCCGACCGCGCCACAGTGGTCATCCCGTCGCGTGTGCTTGAAGCGCTCGGCGATTACACCTTGCGCGTCGTCAATCCCGGTCAGGTGGCGTCCACGCCATACCGCCCGAACGGAAGCGAGGCGGTCGCCGGCAGCAACGACGAATGAGGCATTGATTACATAAACGAAACGAATAGGCGGGGCTGCGATGCGGCTCCGCCTTCTTCTTTGCCATGCCATAGCGGCGCGGCGTCGCTGTGTTATAATCATTAACGGATCTTTGGAGTGAATCGGGCGGTTGCTGGCTCGCTGATTCGTCAGCGGGCGAGAGGAAAGTCCGAACACCACTAGGGCAACGGACTGGCTAACGGCCAGGCGGGGCGACCCGACGACAAGTGCAACAGAGAACAGACCAGCCGATGGCTGCACGCTCGCAAGGGCCGGCAGATCAGGTGATGGGTGAAACGGTAGGGCCGCAAGGCTTAATGTAAGAGCCTACCAGCACAGGTGGCGACACACTGTGGCTAGGCAAACTCTCCGTGGTGCAAGACCAAATAGGGAGACGTCATTAGGACGGCCCGTCCGATGCGTGCTTGCGGCAGGCTATGGCCTGTCGAGCGCGCAACAGTCTCCGGGTAGGTCGCTTGAGCGAGCGGAGCAATCCGCCGCCTAGATGAATGACCGTCGCCGCTTCTCTTATGCTCACGCCGGCGCGCCTTCGGGCGACGCTGACTACAAAGAGAGGCGGAACAGAATTCGGCTTACAGATTCACTCCAAAGCGTGAGCGCCCAGCCGGCTGGATAAGGCGGCGCTCGCAAGGTTGATTGGCTTCGGAGAGGCATTGTGAACAACACCAAGTATCTTGTCGGCCTTGCGGGGCTGGCTGTCGGCTTCATCATCAGCTTCCTCTGGGTTTCAAGTTACAATCGCAATAACGCGCCGACGGTCGAGCCGACCGCGAGCGGCATGGCGGGCAGTATGCCGGCGGCGGGCAGCTCAGGCGAGCAGCAAGCGATGATGGGCCAGGTGCAGCAGGTCATCACTAAGGCCAAGAATAACCCGCAAGATTTTCAGGCGCAGATTGACGCTGCCGGCGTCTACTTCCAGAGCGGCAAAGAGGCCGAAACGGTTGACTATCTCAAGAAGGCTTATGCGCTCAAGCCCGACGAGTTCAAGACCAATCAGCAATTGCTGGGGGCGCTGCCGTTGATCGCCACCTACTACGCCGATCAGAAACAGTATGACGAAGCCGACACTTGGTTTCGGCGCTCGGTAGAGATTGAGCCGAATAACACGGCGCTACATATCGAGATGGCTTCGTCGCTGATTCAGCGCCAGCCGCCGCAAGCCGACCGTGCCATCCAGGAATTGCAGATCGCGCTGAAGGCGAACGCCAAAGACGCTCACGCGCTCGGCCACCTGGTCGAAGCCTACGCCGTCAAGCGCGACGCGGCGGGCACCGAAGACGCGCTCAATCGCCTGCGCGACGCCGATCCGGCCAACAAGCGGCTGGGCGCTTTGCAGAACATGCTGACGGACTTGAAAGCCGGCAAGCCGGTGACGATTCCGAAAGAGCAGTAAGCCGAAATGTTATTTAGATTCATTTTTTACTGCGTTCTTGCTTACCTGGGCTGGCGCTTTGTGCGCTGGCTGGTGACGCCGTCGCGCGCCAACCGGGGCGGGCGTGGCGCGCGGGCCGCCTCGATGGTGCGCTGCGAGAGTTGCGGAATGTTTATTACCCAAAGCAGCGCTCTGGCTGTAGGCGGGCGCGACTTCTGCTCGCAGCAATGCCTGGAGCAAAAGGCGCGGCGGGCCTGAGGCGAAAAAAAATCGCCCGGACGAAAAATTTTCGCATGAATTGCCCTTCTTTCTCCGTCTATCCTTTATGAGGGCAGAAAAATCTGCTCCGCGGGCCGCGCCGGCGCTGGACACGGCGCAGCCACCTGACAAGCGCGATTGAATGTCTAAAGTTCTCAGCCAGTGGGCAGAACCGGCAGTGTACGCCGCCGGTTTGATGCGCTGAACATCAATAAGACACAGCCGCTTAAATAACTGCACGATACTGGGAGAAGAGAGATGGGCTTCACCGATTCATTGCAAAACTTGCTTGGCAGCAAGCCACCGCGCGCCGCCACCACCGCCTGCCCGCCCGAATCCGACATCCTCAACTATACCGAAAACCGATTGCCTCCCGCGGCGCGTGACCGCCTGGACCAGCACTTTGCCGGGTGCGAGGATTGCCGTGAGCTGCTCGTCTTGCTGGCGCGCTTTCCTGAAGCTGCGCTGGCCGAGTTGCCGCTGTCGAGCGCCGAGGTTCAACAGCAGACGGCGCGAGTGTTGCAAATGATCGAAGCGAGTGAGCGCCACAATGCCGCGCCCGTCACCGGTAAAGAAACCGGCCCCGCGCCACGCCGCGGCTGGGCTTATCGCTTTCGGATGCCGCTCGCCGCCGCAGCCGTGGTCATCTGTGCATTGATCGTAGGCGGCATCTACTTAATAATGCGCGGCCAGCCGGCGAGCGATGCGGCGCGGCAATCGCTGGCGCAGGCGATGAAGAACGAACGGCGCAGCGCCGCCCGCTTATCGGGTGGTTTTGATTACTCGCCGTATGTAGCGACACGCGGCAGCAACGACTCGCCCGACTTTCATCTGAATCGCGCCTTGGGCGAATTGCGCGCCGCTGAAAGCGACAACGCCTCTACCGAGATGCGGCAGATGCTGGCGCGCGCCTACCTGGCCTTTGACCGCCCTGAGCATGCGCGGCAAGCGCAGGCGATTCTTACGGCATTGCGGACGCGCGGCGTCGAGAGCGCCGAACTCTTCAATGATCTCGGCGTGGCGCAGTTTCAGCTACAGAGTTATGACGCGGCGATTGCCAGCTTCAGCCGCGCGCTAGAGATCAACCCCGCCTACGGCGAAGCCCTGTTCAACCGCGCTCTTGCCTACGAGAGCGCCGCGCGCTACGGCGAAGCCCGGCGCGACTGGCAACAGTTCCTCGACTCGGCAACCGACGCGAAATGGAAGGCCGAAGCCGAGCGCCGCTTGGCAGCGCTTTCCAGCACCTCTACCCTCTTTCCACCGCAGACGGATGTTCATAATTGTTCATGCAGCAGTGCCTATACCTCTTAAACGAAAAGCGTCGCAGACTGTAAAGAGAGCAGCCCGCGACGCTTTCGATTTTTAGCTTACCGTTCCTACTTCAACCACGCCTCGCTGATGATCGCATCAACCGTGACCGGCACGCTGCTGATGAACTCGCGCGCCGCCGCAACCATCTTGTGATCGAGCAGCGAAGCCACCTCAGCCGCTTGCGACTCGGCCACCTCGATGACAATCTCGTCGTGAATGCAGTTGACGATGCGCGCGTCAAACGGGTGCAGCGCGTCGTAAATCAACGCCAGAGCGCGCTTGATGATGTCGGCACTGCTCCCCTGGATGGGCGCGTTTTTGCCGAGCCGTTGATTCGCCGCGACCTGTGAGCGATCACTGGAATCAAACGAAAAAACAATCAACCTTCCAGAGCGGGTGCGGCTCTCGCGCTGAGTGACGGCGCGGTCGGCGGCCTCACGCAGGAACGCCGCGACGCCGCTGTAGGCCGCGAAGTATTTGCGGATCAACCCCTCGGCCTCTTCCGGGGCGCAATCAATCCGCGCCGCCAGTCCCGGCGCGCCCAGCCCGTACATGATGCCGTAGTTCAATTGCTTGGCGGCGGCGCGTTGCGCTTTCGTCACCTCGTCAAGCGCGATGCCGAACATCTGGCTGGCGGTCACACAATGCAGGTCTTCGCCCGACAGCAAAGCTTTGACTAACGCCGTGTCCTGCGACCAGTCGGCGAGGATGCGCAGCTCGATCTGTGAATAGTCGGCGATCACCAGCTTGCGCCCGGCGGGAGCGCGAAAACATGAGCGGTACTCCGGCGTGTGCGGCACCTGTTGCAGATTCGGCTTTGAACAGGCCATGCGCCCGCCGGTCGCGCCAATCTGTTGAAAGTCGGCGTGGATGCGCCCGGTCACCGGGTGAACGCGCTCGAGGATGGCCGTGCCATAGCTTGAGAGCAACTTTTGCACGCTGCGATATTCCAGCAAGCGCGCGACCACCGAATGCTCTTTCGCCAGCGGCTCAAGCTGCCAGTTGCGTGTGCCTTCAACCTTGATGCCCATGCGCGCCAGCGCCTCGGTCACCTGTGCAGGGCTGTCGACATTGATCTTCGGCGGCTCGTCAAAGAGCGACAACTGCGGAATGCCCGCCGACAGCTCGCGGCGCAGCTCGCCCGAAAGCGCGTCGTGGGCGCGTTCGAGATTCGCCACCAGCCCCCGCCAGCACACTACGTCAATCGCCATGCCGGCCAGCTCCATTGCGGCAATCGACAGCACGCAATCCATTTCGAGGCGCGCCGCTTCCACAAGGCCCAGCTCTGCGAGCTTTTCAGTGACCGCCTCGCGCAGCGGCAGCATCAACGCCGCGTCCTTTGCCGCATACTCGACCTGTAGCAGAGATAACTCTCTCGACCAGTCGCTCACCTGCATCGATTTGTCTACCGTCTGATCGAGGTAGCGCTCGACGACGGCGGCCAGCGAGTGCCGGTCTTCGCTGCGGCCCGCGGCGATCAACTGGCTGGCGAGCAGCGTGTCGAAGACGCCACGCACTTCGAGGTCGAAGTGATGGAGCAGCATCTTCAAATCGAACTTGGCATTGTGAAAGATCTTGATCACCTGCGGGTCGGCGAACAACTGGCGCAGCTTTGCATCGGCAAGCGCCGCATAAGCGAACAGGTCAAAGACGAAGACGTGTTCGGGCGTGGCGATTTGCAGCAAGCGGACGCGGCTGCGATAGGGATCAAGCCCGGTGGTTTCGGTGTCAACGCCGAGGACGGGAAACGTAGAAATGGTTTTCACAGCCAGTTCCGCGTCTTGCCGATTGTTGACGATGGTGAAAGGTGTTTCGTTCAATTCGTCCGCCTTTGCCGTTGAAATCGCTCGCGCGCGCCGGCCTCTCGCTTGCACCCGATTTCGCGCGCCCGATATAGTTAAAAATTCTCGCATCAACCGTGTGGACAAGCAATTTGATTATGGAGATGCTGATGCAAGCAATGAAAGAGCGGCGCGAGCGATTGATGGCGCGCATCCCGCAGGGCGCGGCCATTTTTCCCGCCGCGCCTCCGGCGATTCGCAATAATGATGTCGAGCATGAGTACCGCCAGGACACAGACTTCTATTACCTGACCGGCTTTGAAGAGCCTCATGCGGTCGCCGTGCTGGTGCCCGACCACCCGGAACATCGCTTCACGCTGTTCGTGCAGCCGAAGGACCGCGAGCGCGAAGTCTGGACCGGCTGGCGCGCCGGCGCGGAAGGCGCGAAGCGCGACTACGGCGCGGACGCGGCCTTTACCATCGATCAGCTCGACGAGGAATTGCCGAAGCTGCTGCTGGCGGCGAAAGCGGAGCGCATCTATTATCGCTTCGGCAGCGAGCCGACATTCGACGAGCGACTGATCGGCTGGATGCGCCGCTTTCAGCGCGAGCGCCAGCGCAGCGGCAGCGGCCCGACTTCGGTGATTGACCCGGCAGACCTACTTCACGAGATGCGCTTGATCAAGACGGCGGACGATCTGGCAACGCTGCGCCGCGCCATCGAGATCACTTGCGACGGGCACCTGGCGGCGCTCAGGGCGCTGCGCCCCGGAATGCACGAGTACGAGATCGAAGCGACGTTGCGCTACGTCTTTCGCAAGCAGGGCAGTCCGCGTCATGGCTACGCGCCGATTGTTGCGGCAGGCGCGAACGCTACCGTACTGCATTACGTGACGAACAACTGTCGCATCGAAGCCGATGATCTGTTGTTGATCGATGCGGGCGCAGAGTTCGGCTACTTCACCGGCGACGTGACGCGCACCTGGCCGGCGAGCGGCACCTTCAGCGAGGCTCAGGCCGAGGTCTATCAAGTCGTGCTCGACGCGCAGCTCGAAGCCATCAAAGCGGTGCGGCCCGGCGCGACCTTCATCGAGCCGCACGACCGTGCGGTACGCGTCTTGACTGAAGGCATGGTGCGGCTCGGCTTGCTCGAAGGCGATGTTGACCAGTTGATCGAAGAAGGCGACAAGTACCAGAACCAGCCGGACACGCCGAGCGGCTATAAGAAATTCTATATGCACCGCACGAGTCACTGGCTGGGGATGGACGTTCACGACGCCGGCCCTTACAAAGTCGCCGACGAATGGCGCAAGCTGGCGCCCGGCATGGTGCTGACCATCGAGCCGGGATTGTACGTCGCCGCCGATCTTGAAGACGTGCCGACGCGCTATCGCGGCATCGGCGTGCGTATCGAGGACGACGTGCTGGTGACCGAAACGGGCTGCGAAGTTTTATCGGCGCGGGTGCCGAAGACGATTGATGAGATCGAAGGTCTGATGATGGGCGCCCACTTGGGCGAGTGATTGGCCGAGGAGGCTTGATGTTACGCAAATCAATTGTAGCGGTCGTGATGCTCGTCGCGCTGGCCACCTGTGGACAGGCGGCGCAGGCGATGAAAGGCTATGAGCTGTATAGCTGGAGGGTGAAAGGCCGCTGGCACTATGCGGTGATGGCCGGGACGAATCGCGCCAAGAGCTACGACGAGATCACCGCAAAAGAGAACGAGCGCATCGGCATTGTCGCGCTCGAAGCCGAGCTGAAAAAGTTGCCGCGTGGCGAAGAACTCTTCTGGCGATCTGCGGCACATGCTGGCGTCATCAAGCCGAGGACGAAAGGCTC
>JBJMGU010000015.1:0-4990 GCA_045807765.1 Blastocatellia bacterium | reverse complement strand
AGCTGAACCGGCTATTTGACGCCGACTGGCACGCCGAAGAGTTCAAGCCGAAAGAGCTGCCGCTGGTCATCAGCCCGTACAACAGCCGCGACAAGCTGATCGAGCTGCTCTCGTCCGCCGAACGCTCGATCCGCATCATGGACGCCAAGGTCGAGGACCAGCAGGTCATGGGCGTTTTGCTGCGCAAAGCCTCGCACGGCGTTGACGTGCGGGTCATCAGCCGCGATACCTTCTACGACGAAGTGGTCGATAATTTTCACGTTAAGAAGCTGGCGCGCTTCAAGCTCCACGCCAAGTGCGTCGTGGTGGACGGCCAGTACTTTTTCCTCGGCAGCCAGAACTTGCGCAAGGTCAGCATGGATCGCCGCCGCGAGGTCGGCATCATTGTCGAAGACCCGGCGATGGCGCGGCGCATCGAGCGCGTCTTTGACGAAGACTGGACGAGCGCCACCGAGATGGCCGCCGTCATGGAAGCGAACGCTTCCTAAATCGGCATGGTGTGTCGGCGCTGCAAAACAAAGATGACTGAGCAGAAGCGCAGCTTCCATAAGCAGCGCAAGTGGGTCTGTCCACAGTGCGGCGCGGCGCGCATGCAATCGCAAAAGCCGCGCCCGCTCAGAACCGACAAGGGGACAACGAAATGAACAAGACTCGTGTGATGAATTTTCGCCCCGGCGATGAGATTAGCTATGCCGCCGGGGCAGGCATGATGTACGGCGAGGTGACGCGCGTCCTCGGCTCAGGCGAATCGGCAGCCATCGAGATCGAATGGGAAGACGGGCGCAAAGAGATCAAGCCGGTCAAAGACCGCGCCCTCGCCCTGCTGCGCCGCGCCAGTGGCGCCAGCGAAGTCGAAGAGCGGCACGGCGACCGCCGCCCCCTCTCTGACCCCGACATCCAAAGCGTTCGCCGCAGCGACCAGCGCCGGCGCTGAGCGTAGGCGCCCGCGCTACTTGACGACGACGTTGACCAGCTTGCGCGGGATGACGATGACTTTGACGACCGACTTGTCGGCCATCGCCGCCGTCACTTTCTCGTCGGCAAGCGCGGCCTGCCGCAAGTCGTCATCGCTGGCTTCGGCGCTCGTAAAGAGCCGGCTGCGCAGCTTGCCGTTCACCTGCACAGCGACTTCGATCTCTTCTTCACGCGCAAGCTCCGAGTCGAACTCCGGCCAGCGGGCACAGGCCAGGCTCTCTGCATGGCCGTAGCTCTCCCACAACTCTTCACAGATGTGCGGCGCAAACGGCGCCAGCATACGAATCAATGCCTCAAAGGCTTCGCGCGCCACGGCGATGTCAGCCGCCGTCGCCTCGCCATTCTTTTCGACCGCCTGATCGAACGCATAGACAGCGTTGGTCAACTCCATCAGTGACGAGATGCAAGTGTTCAGGTGCAGCCGCTCCTCGAAGTTCTCGGTGATGGCGCGGACGATCTGATGCACGCGGCGGCGCAGTTGCCGCTGGTAATTCTGCAATCCGCCCAGCGCGTCACCGGCGTCGGTTGATGCGCCCTCCTGTGCGTTGATGATGTGGCCCTGCCATTTGTAGGCGATGCGCCAGACGCGTTGCAGGTAACGCGCCGCGCCATCGAAGCCCGAATCGGACCACTCCTTGTCTTTTTCGGGCGGCCCGGCGAACAACACAAACAAGCGCAGCGCGTCTGCGCCGTGAATGTTGATCATCTCGATGGGATCAACGGCGTTCTTCTTCGACTTCGACATCTTTTCCAGCCGCCCGATGACAACCGGCCTGCCGCAGAACTTGCAGGTCTTATCTTCGTTGACCTCTTCCGGAAACAACCACTCGTGTTCGGGGCAGCGATACGATTCTTTGACGATCATGCCCTGCGTCAACAGCCGCGTGACCGGCTCATCGAACTGCACCAATCCCATGTCGCGCATCACGCGGTTCCAGTAGCGCGTGTAGATCAAGTGCATGACCGCATGCTCGATGCCGCCGATGTATTGATCGACCGGCAGCCAGTAAGCCACCTTCGCCGGGTCAAACGGCTGCGCGTCGTTATGCGGGTCGCAATAGCGGTGGTAGTACCAGTTCGAATCCACGAAGGTATCCATCGTGTCTGTATCACGCCGCGCCGCGCCATTGCATTTCGGGCAGGTGGTGTTGACGTAGTCCGGCACATGGTCGAGCGGCGAGCCGCCCTGCACGGCGAGGTTGACGCCTTTGGGCAAAACGACCGGCAGTTGATCGTCGGGAACAGGAACCGTGCCGCACGACGGACAGTAAATCATCGGCACAGGCGTCCCCCAGTAGCGCTGCCGCGAGATGCCCCAGTCGCGCAGCTTGTAAGTAATCGCGCCTTGACCAAAGCCGTTTGCTTCGGCGTAATCGGTCATCACCCGATTCGCCTCTTCGCTCGCCAAGCCGCTCCACTGGCCACTGTTGACCGTGATGGTCCACGACTCGTCGGCTTCCGTCATCTCGTCAGCCGCAATCTCCCGCCCGTCTGCGGTCAGCTTGATCTGGCGAAACGGAATGCCGTACTTGCGCGAAAACTCGAAGTCGCGCTCGTCGCCTGAAGGCACTGCCATGATTGCGCCTGTGCCGTATTCCATCAGCACAAAGTTAGCAATCCAGATCGGCAGCCGCTCGCGGTTGAATGGGTTGACCGCATAGCCGCCGGTGAAGATGCCTTTCTTCTCCTGTTCTTCCATCAGGACGCCGCCGCGCTTCTCGCGCTTCAACGCTTCGGCAAAAGCCAGCACCTCATCGCGCTGCGCCTTGCCTTCGACGATCTTGGCCAGCAAGGGATGCTCTGAGGCCAGGATGATGGCATTCGCGCCGAAGATCGTATCGATGCGCGTCGTAAAGACCGTCACTGAATCGATGGTGTCGGCGATATCAAAGCGCACGTGAGCGCCGCGCGACCGGCCAATCCAGTTGCGCTGCATGGCGACGACACGGTCGGGCCACTTCCCTTCCAACTGGTCGAGACCGTCGAGCAATTGATCGGCATAATCGGTGATTCGCGCGAACCACTGCATCAGCTCTTTTTGAATGACTGGCGTGCCGCAGCGCCAGCAGGTGCCGCCCGACGCCTGTTCGTTCGACAGCGAGATGTCTTCTTTCGGACACCAGTTGACTGGCGACAGCTTGCGGTAGAGCATGCCGCGCTCGAACATACGAATGAAGAACCACTGGTTCCATTTGTAGTATTCGGGATCGCAGGTCGCAACCTCGCGCGACCAGTCATAGCTGATTCCCATGCGCTGAAGCTGGCCCTTCATGGTCGCAATGGCGGCGCGGGTGAAGGCTTCGGGGTCTGTGCCATCTTTGATGGCGGCGGTCTCGGCGGGCTGGCCGAAGGCGTCCCAGCCGAACGGGTGCAGCACATTGAAGCCGCGCATGCGCTTGTACCAGGCGAGCGCGTCACCGATAGAGTAATTACTGACGTGGCCGATGTGCGCTCGGCCCGACGTATAGGCGAGCATCTCCAGGCAATAGAACTCTGGGCGCTCAGGGTCTTCGCGAACTTCAAAGGTTTTCTCGTCGGCCCAGTGCTTCTGCCATTTCTGCTCGATCTCTTGCGGAAAATATTTCTCTTTCATCGTTTCTGTCCGTTCAAACCTGATCGTTTGTAGAAAGCTGCTTGAATGATTGGTGTGCGACGAAATAGCGGCAGCCCCTCTGCTAGAGGGGCAGGGTAAGTCTGAGGACATTACTCTTCGCGTGTGCCGATTGGGAAACGTTCATAGCTCGTATAATAAAACCGTCTAATTCATTAGGGCAACCGAAATCGGCTTGTGCCAGATAACGGCATGGGCACATCTTCCATATTCTGTCCTGGCAGATAACTACGCAGCAACTTGATATTCTTGCGGTTGAGTCAATTGAATAGGATCAAAAGTGATCTTCATCGCGTCGATACTAAATCCTGACGCGGCTTGTTTTCTAGCCAGATCTAAATTCATCTTGGTCGTTACATTTTCAGGTGATAACTCCAAAGATCTTTCAAACGCTCGAACAGCTTCATCCAGTTTTCCTAGTTGAATCAATGTTACGCCATAGTCATTCAACAACTCTGGCAATACTAATCCCATGTCTTCAGCACTCTCAAAATGGGCTTTAGCCAATTCAAAATTCCGTTTATTAAATTCCCAGTAGGCCAAATGTGCGTAAGCCATGCTGAGGTTATGTCTTGTCGTAGCATTCGGGGCATTCTCACGCGCCCAACTCATGCATCTCAGAGCAAATTCAAAATCTCCTTTATTATATGCTTGCACTCCCCAAGATGTATAAACTGCGGCAAGGCTCTGTCTCACATTCGTAATGATGTCCGGTGATGTTGCTACACCTAGCGCTCGGTAAAGAGATTGTAAGGCAAAGCTAAAGTCTCCCTCTTTGGCCTTATCAATACCAAAGTTCATGTAGGCAATCGCTAGATTGTTTTGTGCAATCTGGTCATTCGGGTCAAGCCGCAACACGAGACGCAAACCGGTCATAAAACGTTGCCACTCTCTAGTATGCCTGAGACTGTTAATTACCGAATTGTGGAACACCCCCAAGTAACTGGGCTTCATTTCGATTGCTCGCTTAAATATTCTTTCAGCTTCTGCATAATTACCACTTTTGAATATGGCAAGACCAGATTCGAAAATTTCCTTTGCAAGCTCATCAATAGTTGCTATCTGGCTTGGCTTCACCCAATAGGCAATGCGAGACTTTCCTGTCCCATCAACAAACTCGATGATGTAAGCCTCCTCAGGCTCGTCAAACACTTCGACCACAGCACCGCGTTCGCCTCGTTTTACATCGAACTGCGGCAGGTCCTCCAATACTTCAACGACATCCAGCAATTGCGCTTTTCTCGTTGCAATCATGGCTCTGCTCCTTCAAGCCACGTAGGTTGTGACTAAATTCGGAAAATCGGTTCCTGGTCTAATAATCCAAATCGAGAGAACGTCAATCGTGTTTCCGTTCGGCCCTGTGATTGGAAAAACCAAGATGTATTTCTCTCCCCAAGGTCCTTT
>JBJMGU010000014.1:0-37133 GCA_045807765.1 Blastocatellia bacterium | reverse complement strand
TACCTGTTCGCGGCGCAGTTCGCGGCATCTGTAGTTAGCACGATGATGCTGCCGGCGATCATCGCGCGGCTCGGGTTCTTGCAGACGATGGCGCTCAGCTACCTGTTGATGGCGTTGGGTGTCGCGGGCATCGGCGCAAGCTCCTGGACGTTTGGACTGCCGGCGGTGAGCGTTTACGGTTTCGCGCTGGGACTGGCAATGCCCGCGACCAACCTGTTGATCTCTGAAACTCGCGGCGCACGGCGCGCCGCGGCGCTCAACATTTTAAACTTCGTCTGGTGCATCGGCGCGGTCGCCTGCCCATTACTATTGATGGTCGCGGTGCGCGACAACCGCACTGCTGCGCCGATGCTCGCGCTGGGCGTGTTTCTCGCTGCCACCGGCGCGTGGCTCTGGCAGAGCCGGGCGCAGAGCGAGTCGCGAAGTGTCAGCACAGACATACAGGCTGACCGGCGAGCAAGTGAAACGCTTGCCGCCGCCGAACAAGTGCCCGCAGCACAGCGCGTCTGGCGCAGCGGGTTTGCTTACGTTCTGGCGGCTTTCGTCTTTTTATATGTCGGCGCGGAAAACAGCATCAGCGGCTGGATTGGCGCTTACACCAAGCGCACGAATGCCGAGATGGCGGCGCTCTATTCGCTGCCGCAGGCGGTCTTCTGGGCGGCCTTGATGACCGGACGATTGCTGGCGCCGGTATGGCTGCGGCGCTTGAGCGAAGAACGGCTGGTGTTGCTGACGGCGGTGGTTTCGTTGCTCGGTATCGTGCTGTTGCGCGGGACGACGGCAACGGTCGGCTTGCTCGGCGGCGCGGGCCTGGCGGGCCTGGGGTTTGCGGCTATCTACCCGACGACGATTGCCGTGTTTCTGAGAACCTTCGGCGAGCGGGCGGCGGCGAACGCCGCGCCGATCTTTGCGACGGGCGGCCTGGGTGGCGCGGTCATCCCGTCGCTGGTTGGCACGGTGTCTGATCGCTATGACAGCCTGCGCGCCGGGCTGGTCGTGCCGCTGGTTGTCAATGTCATGCTCATCGCTTTGCAGATCGCCATTATCATGAGGCTCATGCGTCGTCGGCGTTCGGCATCACCCATGAGTTAAGCTACCTCGGCTTTTTGCCGTTTATTGCAGAGATCGCATTCAACCCTTGCGGCATTTCCGCATCTAAGCTCGCGAGTCAACGAATCGCCTTGCCGGGCGTAGTCCAGACGGTATCATGAAGAGAGCGGCGGAGGCCGCCGACACGCGAGCGAGAAACCATGACAGAATTCCTGCTGCTGGTCAGCGCGACATTTTCCATCTTCATTGTGCGTGTGATCGCGGCGTTGATCTTTGTCGCCGTGCAGTTGGTGATACTGCGCGCTTTCCTGCGCATCCTGCGTTCGATGGGTTTTACGGAGCGCCGCGAGAAGTTGGCCGTGGCCACGGCGCTGGCGCTGTTCGCCTTCATCAACGCGCCGCTCCTGTGGTTCATCGGCGAGACCTTCATCAGCCCGCGCTCGTTCCTGCTCTACGAGCCGGCAGCGGGCTATGAAAGAATCGTGCGGCCATTCTCGTACTTGTTCTTCATCTGGATGATCGGCTCGTTCTTTTTTATCGCCGCGGCGCCGCTGGCAATGTCAGCGTATGCCGCTGTGCAGTTCTTTCGGCGCAAGCGCGGTGCTGAACTTGATAGCCACGCGCCGGCAACTGATCTATCGCGCCGTCGCTTCCTGCAAGTGATGCTGCTGGCCGCCGCTTCCATGCCATTTGCGCTGTCGGCGTATGGCGCGGTGGCCGCGCGCTCGCGCAAAGTCGTCGAGCGCGTCGTCGTTCCCATCCCCGGACTGCCGCCGCCGCTCGACGGATTCACCATCGTGCAGATGAGCGACATTCACGCCGGCTTTTTCATGAAAGAGTCGGCGATGCGCGAGTACGTCGAGATCGCCAACGCCCTTGAGCCCGACATTGTGGCGCTGACCGGCGATTTCGTCGCCACCGATCAGAGTCAGGTCGAGCCGTTCATGCGGGCGATGGCGACGCTCAGGACTCGGCGCGGTGTTTACGGTTGTCTCGGCAATCACGATATGTTTACTGGCTCTGAAGAAGAGCTGGAGCGCCGCTTTCGCGCCGCCGGCTTCAAACTGCTGCGGAGCGCCAATGAATTGCTCGACGTGAACGGGGCGACGCTCAACATCATCGGCGTGGATTTCATCGGCAACAGCGGGCGCGAGCGCACACTTGATCAGGCCTTGCGCGGCATCCGTCTCGACGGCATAACCTTGCTCTTGCTGCACGCGCCATACAGCTTTCCACAAGCAGCGACGAAAGGCATTCACCTTACCTTATCCGGCCACACGCACGGCGGCCAGATTGCGCTGACGCTTGGCCACATGATCCTGACGCCGGCGCGGCTCTCGACCGCCTTTCTCGCAGGGCTTTATAAGATTGGCGACTCGCATCTCTACGTCAATCGCGGGCTGGGGACGACCGGCCCACCCATACGGATCGGCGCGCCGCCAGAGATCACTCACCTGACGCTTAGAGCGGTTTAGTCGCGCTCATGGCTCAAGCCCGGCGCAGCGCAGCAGGGCGATGTAGCGGTCGTGGTAACGCGGGTCTTCGCGAATGTCGTCGTAGGACGGCTCAATCTTCAGCCCACGAATATATGGGTCGCGCTCATCGCAAGCCTTCTTCATCCACTTGAAGGCCTCGTCCATCTCGCCCAGCCCGCGATAAACTGATGCCATACTGCTCGGCGACACATAGCGCTTCTTAGATAGCGCCTCCAGGTCTTGCAGGCATTGACGGGCCGCCTCGCGGTTACCCATTCGCGCGTTGACGAAGCCGGCCATGGCGATGGGGTCGGGGATGTCGGGCGCGATTTTTTTGCTGCGTTCAAATTCGGCCAGCGCGTCGTCGGGCCGCTTCAGCATCAAGTCACAGAGGCCAAGATAGAGGTGCGCGGTGACAGAGTTCGGCTCCAGGTCGAGCGCCTTCTGCAAGGCGGCGATGGCTTGATCGTAGCGCCGCGCGCGGTAGAGGATGGCGCCGAGCTGCGTCGAGACGACCGGCGAATGATGGTCGAGCTCGAGCGCAAGCTGGGCTTCGCGCACCGCCTCGTCGAAGCGTCCTTCATTTGCCAGCAAGGTCGAATACCAGTGATGCGCGTTGGCACAGTTGGGCTGCAACTGGAGGGCGCGCTGAAACTCGCCGTCGGCGCGCGGCCAGTCCCAGTCATAGTCCGTGAAAATTTTGCCGCGCACCGCGTAGGCTTCAGCAAGGTTCGGATCAAGGGCGAGCGCCTGGTCGGCGGCGGCGCGGGCCTTCGGCAGCACGTCGCTGGTCGAGGCCAGGTGATAGCTGCCGAGCGTCGCGTAGGCGTCGGCCAATCCGACGTAGGCGAGCGCGTAGTTTGGGTCTCTGGCGATGGCTTGCTCGAAGGCGGTGATGCTCTTTTGCATGCCGTCGGCAGTGCGCTTGTTCCATTGATAGCGGCCAATGAGATAGAGCTGATACGCCTCCGAGTCGGTCGTGTAGTTGTGCACCAGCTCGCCACGCTCTTCGCCGGTCAACGTGACGGCCAGCTCGCCGGCGACGCGCTCGGCGATGGCATCCTGCAAGGCGAAGATGTCGGGCGAACTGTCTTCAAATTGTCGCGTCCACAGCATCCGGCCATCAACAACGTTGATGAGCCGCGTCGTGACGCGCAGTTTGCCGCCGGCCTTCTGAATGCTGCCTTCGAGGACGGCCTGCACGTCCAGCTCGCGCCCGGCTGTGGCGGTGTCCTGATCGAGCGAGGTGTAGCGGCGCACGGCGCTGATGGGCCGCACCGTGACCTGCTTCAGACTGCTCAAGCGGCTGATGAGCGTGTCGGCGATGCCCATCTGAAGGACTTCATCGCCCTGGTCGGCGACCAGTGGCTTGAACGGCAGCACGGCGAGCGAGCGAATCGGCCTGCCAGCCGCCGGCTGCAACCGCCAGATCAGGCCGGCGACCGCGACCAGTCCGAGGATGATGATGACGCTGAGCGCCGTGCGCCAGCGAAAGCTGACATGGTGTTTGGTGATCAGCAGGGCCGGCGCCTGCCGGCTGGTCTGCGAAGGTGAGGCGTTGGCCACCGGCGGCGCAATGGTTTCGGGTCTGCTGGTGACGAGCGCCACATCGGCCTGCTCGGTCGCGCTGCCGAGGTTTTCCGCGCCGCGTGCTTGCTGCCGCACTTCGGCGACGAACTGGTAGCCGCGTCCCGGTGCGGTGATGATGAAGCGGTTGTCGCCGCCTTTCTGGCCGAGCAGTTTGCGCAACGTCGAGATGTTGTGCGCCAGGTTGGTCTCTTCGACAATGGTGTCAGGCCAGACGGCCTGCATCAGCTCGTCTTTGGTGATCACCCGGCCACGATTGCGCACCAGCACGAGCAAGGTGTCGAAGGCTTTGGGCGTCAATTGCATCGCCTCGCCGTCCTTCGACAGCCGCCGCCGGGCCGGATCAAGCTCGTACCCCTCAAAACGGTAAATGACTTCTTGATCGGCATTTAAGGCCTGCATTCAAACGCTCCCATAAAATCCCAAAAAAATTTAGGACGGCTTACAAGACGCTGAAGCCTGGCCTCGTTTATGGTTCCCGACATCGAGGCCGCGAGTCAGGATTAGGCCAAACGGAGAACAGGGCTGAGACTTGCTCGCGGCCTATTCTAACGCAAAGGCGCAGAGGAGAACAGAGGATTTGGCGCGGTAATGAATCAGCAATGGATAGGAAGAACGAGATGAAGAGGTTGCCAAGAAAGCAACATAATGACAACTCGCATGAAAGGAAGAGTCGAAATGGACACGATCAAAAAGAAGCGCTTTAACGCAATTGCTTTTACTCTGGTTATCGTCGCCGCCCTCCTGCTCGGCATCACCCCCACGCACAGCGCTCCGCCGTCTGACAAGGACGTGAGGGTTATCAATACCACGGCAGAGCCGGTGCCGACCGTCGCTCAGGGCACGACGACCATTGCCGGCACGGTGCAGGCCAAGCAGAGTGGCGCCTGGAGCGTCGGCATCAGTGGCGTGCCTTCGGTTAAGGTCGAAAGCGACCCGGCCAATCCCATCTACGTCACCAACGTCGATGGCTCGAAGCCGCAGCCGTTCCAGCAAGAAGTCGACGTAACGGTGGACCCGGGGTTGGGCGCACAGAGCGGCGCCATCAACATCCCCATAGGCAAGTTGCTGGTGATCGAACAGGTCTCGGCCTCGGCCTTCCCGCCCGCCGGGCAGAAGATACTTTTCTCCCTGCTCACCCACATTGCCCCGGACAACACGCTGCGCAAGCATCTGCTGCACACCACCGGTGATACGTTCGGCGGGGGCAGCTACTTCGAAGCGAGCCAGACGGTCCGCGTCTACGCCGACACGCCCAGCGCCCTGGTGCACGTAGATCGCGACGTAACGACCGGCAGCGTGCTGGCCAGGTTCGTCGTCTCGGGCTATCTCATCGACAAGTAACCGCCGCCATCTGTGACGGCCGGAGGTCTTATGAGCAAGATGATCGCGGACACCACAGAGCAACCTTCCGCCGCGCCCCGCCCGCTGTGGCCGGATGTCGGCATCCGTGCGGCGGCGGTTATCGAAATCGGCCTGGACGAACTGGGCGAACGGGACCTGCTGCTGATTCAGACCGCTAATAGCGTCTACAGCTTTACGGTGGCCGAGCCGAAGGAAGGCTGCGGCATGCTGATGGGCGGGCGTCTGGGCGAGGCAGGGGCACCGGCCCGTCTGACGGGCGCCATCCCACGCGCCAACGATGACGAGCGGGCTCAAGGCGAGCTTCTTGCCCCCGGCCTCCACGCCGTCTTTCTCGTCGCCACTGCCGGCGATTCGCGGTGGCTGGTGACTTCGGCGATCAAACGCCTGACACATCTTAAAGTACCTGCCGGCAGGCCAGCCGGCTCGCTCGAAGACGTGCGCCAGTTTTCCGTCGAGCGCGACAAGCTGAGACCTTGACGCCGACCGAGACCCGGCAAAGAAGGCCGTGGTCTTTCCAATTCTGTGGCGAAGCGGAGCGTCGTTCCGCCCGCTGTAATCGATCCCTCACTATCTGAAAACGGAGAAAGAGACCATGTTGTATTTGAAAAGAATCTATTTGACCCACCTGCGCGCGCTCAACGCGCTTGCGTTAATGATTGCCTTAATCGCGGCGACCAGCACGACCTTTGTGCCTGCGGTTAAAGCCGCCGGCACTCTCTCGCCCAACAGCAGTCTAACGTCGGAACAGATCGAGGCAGCAGTCGAGGAATACTTTGCCGCCGTCAGCGCCCACGACGTGCAGCGCTACGTGAACACCTTCGCTTCGGATGGCGTACTTGAAGACCCGGTCGGCACTCCGCCATTGCAGGGGACGGCGGCCATCACGGGCTTCATCACCAACATCATCGCCCCTTTCAGCGACATCAAGCACCGGATACAGGATGTCGTCGTCTGCGGCAACGAGGCGGCAGTCAACTGGAAACTGGACTTGAAGACGACGACCAACAAGCACATCACTATCGATGGCATGGGCATCTTCAGCTTTAACCAGGACGGGAAGCTTCAATCGGTCAGAGAATTTTGGGACCTGGCTGCCTTCCTGGCCGACTTGCAGGGATGAAGTGAATCCTTGCTTGCCGATCATCTCGACTGAACCGGGCGCGGCTCTACTTAACCTCAGTAGAGCCGCGCCCGCGACTGGCTGGCGGAGTCGGTTCAAGTCGTGAAAAAATGATTATGGCATGATGAAGGTGTTGTCGAATCCACAGGTCGAACTGCTCGGCATGAATGAGGCCGAGCTTTCGACGTTGATGGCCGAGCTTGGCGGAAAGCCGTTCCGCGCCCGTCAGCTCTTTGATGCCATCTATCGCCGGCGGCTGACGAGCTTTGCGGCGATGACCGACTTGCCTGTGCGTTTGCGCGAGCAGTTGGCCGCGCGCGTCGTGGTCACGCGCACGCGCATCAAGAACACCTTCATGTCATCCGACGGCACGCGGCGTTTCCTGCTTGAGCTGGGTGACGGGCGCGAAGTCGAAGCGGTCTTTATGCCCGAAGAGCGCCGCGACACGATCTGCATTTCCAGCCAGGTCGGCTGCCCGCTCGCCTGCGACTTTTGCATGACGGGCGTGCTGGGGCTGAAGCGCAACATGACCGCCGGCGAGATCGTTTCGCAGATCATCGTCGCGTTAAACGAAGTCTACGGCGAGGGCGCGCTGCCGGTGAAAGAACCGGGAATCACTAAAGTCGGTCGAGACATGGCGGGCCGTGAGAAAGTCCGCGAATCGCGCGACGAGCGCCACCCGCTGAACGTCGTGATGATGGGCATGGGCGAGCCGCTGTTGAACTATGATGCGGTGATGCGCGCTGTGCGATTGTTTGCCGACGAAAAGGGATTGGCCATTCCGCCGCGCCGCGTGACCCTGTCAACCGCGGGCATCGTGCCGCGCATTGACGAGCTGGCAAAAGAAGCGTTGCGCCCGCGCCTGGCGATTTCGCTGACGGCGGCCAACGACGAGCTGCGCGACCGCCTCTTCCCAATCAATCGCAAATACCCGCTCGCCGAATTGATGGCGGCGTGTCGCCGCTTCCCGCTGACGGAGCGCGAGCGGCTGACTTTTGAGTATGTGATGCTCGATCAGGTGAACGATAGCGACCGCGACGCGCGCGCGCTGGTGCATCTGCTGAACGGCATACGCGCCAAGGTGAACCTGATTCCGCATAACCCCGCCCCCGAGTTGCCCTATCGCGCTACACCGTTGTCGCGCATTATGGCCTTTCAAAAAATTCTCACCGATGCCGGCGTGCTGTCGTTCATTCGCCGCCCGCGCGGCCAGGACATCGCCGCCGCCTGCGGCCAGCTCGCCGCCCGCCACGAAGCCACTGCTTGAACGGTGTACTCGCTTCCTAGGACCGCTTCACTGTGTCCAATCTTCAACTTTGAGATTCGGCACTTGTTGATAGTCTTTCAGATTGCTTGAAAGCAAAAGGGCGCCATGCGCCAGACTGATGGCCGCAATTTTTAAGTCCATCGAGCCGGTCCGTAGCCGTGAATGTCTAAGCCGGTCGAAGATGACAGCCGCTTCTTCGGTGTAATCGATCAGTGGAATGGCGGCAAAGAAGGCTAGCATTGCATGAAGGCGCAGGTAGGCAGAGACTTCCTGTTGAGCAGTTTTCGCACGGGCAATCAGATTAAGCCAACCACGCATTTGTTCTTCGACGCTGATCATGGTCGTAAAAACCTCGGCTGCGGCAAGTCGCTGTAGCCGTGTGCGAAGGCGAGCATAAGCAGGTTGAGTTTGACGTTGGATAAGCGTCAGATGGTCGGTGTCTAAAACGATGATCATCGTTTTTGTCGCGACAGGGCTTTGCGGTAACGGTTGCCGGATTCAACAATCTCATCAAACAGCGGATCGTCTTTGAAAGTGCCGGCCAAGCGCTCCCACCACGGCTGCGGCTTTTTTTTCGATCTCCTCACGGCAGACTTTAGCTGACGTACTTCGCGTTCGAGCGCATCAAGTCGATCTTCGAGATTCGCCGCCATCATTCATTCCTCTTGTTTTTCATCGTAGGCAACCCGTTTGTAGTAGTCAAGCCTCATGTTATCGGCGAGATTGGCGCGGTTGCCGTCTGATGGCCGATCTGCCCGACTCGCAGCTCGACTTGATTTCATGTCTGCGCATTGATAAAACGCGCGGGTGATGGACGGCCCCGTTATCGAAGACTTGAGCCGCATTCGCTACGAGCTTGAACGATTCCTGCTCGGCGGCGCGTTCGAGTTGTGCGAAGACAATCGGCGGGTCGCGAGTATTGAACCCGACTGCGCCGCCGCCGAGATCGCTTACGGCAAGCTTGTCCTGTCGTGCTGGGGCGAGGGCTGGTCGCGCTCGTGGCGCGTCGTGCGCGCGACCGTTTCGCCGCGCGTCCTGCGCCTGGAATGTGCAAAGCAGATGGGCCGTGTCTTCTGCACGCTTGAGCTGCGGCGCGGCCTTGTCGAAGTGGGCGCAGAATCGTCGCGCCGTGAGTTTCCGATGAAGCTCGCCGCGATGATCGAAGCGAATTTCGCCGCGCTCAAGGTCGAACGCGCTGCCTTGCGTCGCGATGATCGGCGCCACTTCACAGGCGTTCACACGCGGCTCTTGCTGAAAGAGCAGGGCAGGCCGATTGCCGCCGTCGGCGTCTGTTCACAAGAATCGCAGCGTGACGTAGACGCAACGCTCGGCGCAGGGCTGGTCTGGCTCGACGCCTTGCGGCAGCGCGGCGCGGCGGTTAATCGCCTGTTGCTCTTCGTGCCCAGTGGGCGCAGCGACACCGTGGCGGCGCGGCTAACGGCGCTTCAGGTCAAAGGCGCGAGTGTGACGCTCTGCGAAGTGGACGAGATGCAATACGCCATACAAACCATTGCGCCGTTCGACCAGGGCGATCTCGGCGACCGATTGCGCCGCGCCGCTCGTCGCGCCGAGTGGCCGCACGAGCGCCAGTTGCCGCTGGACGTAAAGATGCTGGTTGATGCCATTCAGCGGCGCGCGCCCGAATTGATTCGCGTCGAGCGGCGCGGCGCGTGGGTCTTGCTGACGATCAACGGGCTGGAATTCGCTCGCGTTTCGCTGCGTCGCAGGCTGGTAGAATTCGGCGTCGGCGCGGTGAAAGAAAAGCTCACGCCGGCCAATCAATCTCGACTCGAACAGTTAATTGCCGAAATCGTTACTGTGCGCCGCGCTGATTCCGCCGACCCGCAGGCGCTCTTATTCCGCGAGCAGGCGGAGCGCTGGCTCGAATCCATATTGCAATGCGACGTCACCGCTATCGATGCGTCGCTCGACCGCCGCTATGCTTACGCGCAAGTGCCGGCTTATCGCGGCGAGCAGCGCTCATTCATCGATATATTAACGGCGACGCGTGATGGGCAGCTGGTGGTGATTGAATTGAAAGTTGCGGAAGACGCCGAGTTTCCGTTTCAAGGTCTGGATTACTGGCTGCGCATCGATTGGCACCGACGTCGCGGCGACTTCGCGCGGCGCGGTTACTTCAAGCAGTTGACGCTTGCTGACCGCTCGCCGTTGCTCTATCTGGTCGCGCCGGTCTTTTGCTTTCATGCGACGACCCGGCTGATGGCCAGTTGCATCGCCCGAGCGGTGCCGGTGACGCGCATCGGCATCAATGATGAATGGCGCAGCGGTGTGCGTGTGCTGTTGTCTGAACGAATGAATGGCGAGCACTGATGAGTGATGAGTGATGAGTGAGAAGAAGGCGGATAAAACTCCACACTCCTCATCACTCATCACTCTCTCGTCACTCTCTTGCTAGACGACGGTGCGGCGACCGCTCACCAGATTGATGATCAGCAGGATCACCGCCAGTACCAGCAGCAGGTGAATGAACCCGCCCAGCGCGTAGCCGCTCACCAGACCGAGCAACCACAAAACCAGTAGAATTACGAAAATTGTCCAGAGCATAACCTCCTCCTTAGTGAATGATGCACCGGTTAGGCAGCGGCTTCTTCAGGCCATTCGACCGTACCGGCTAACTCCTCCCGACGATTCAGGTGAATAACGACCGCGTGGCTCGCCTGCTCGTTTATGGTTACGGCGCTGGTCTTAAGACTGTAGTGAATCGTCAACATGGTTGCTTTAATCACCAGCCCGCCAATCGCCACGGCGATGGCCGTCATCAATAACCCTATCCCCATTGCCATCATGATCGTCATTTCCAACCTCCAGTTTTTCATTGTGCAACCGCCATGCCAATGCGTTTCGGAGAGGTTGGAGGCGGAAAATCGCCGCATTTCGGGCCATTTCCTTGAAAGGGTCAGAGTCTACAAGCGATTTGGAGTTTTTTGATACGCGAGCCCAATCCGCTCCACGTATCGCATTAGAACAAAGCGGCCCGCCGCGAGAGGTTGGCAGCGGCTTGCCAGCGGGCCGGCTAGCGCGAATCGAGCAGGCGCTCGATCTCGCGGCTGACTTCTTCGGCGCGCACATCCCAGGTGGATGCTTGGACGGCCTGTTGCCGCGCTGTGCGCTGCGCTTCATCGTCACACAGGAGCGCGTCTTCAACCTTGGCAATGAAATCGTCATCGCCGCGAGCGATGCGCAGCACATCACCCATGCGCTCATATTCGTAGAGCGGCGTCATGACAACAGGCTTGCCGGTGGCCAGATATTCGCGCACCTTGATGGCGCTGCCATAGCTGACGAACTCATTGTCGGTCACCCACGGCAACACGCAGACATCGAAGCCGGCGGCGTAACGCGGCATCTCTCGGTAAGGCTTCGAGCCGAGATAATGAACGTTCGCCAAGGCTTCGATGTCGAGCCGCGCCGCTTTCAAGCCCATCAAGACCCACTGCCAGTCAGGGCGGCGTTCGCTCACATAGCGGATCAACTGCTGATCGAGCAGCCAGGTCTCAATCGCTCCGAAGTATCCGAGCCGCGGATGAGGAATGTCAGTCATGTCGGCGGGCTCTTCCCATGACTGCCGCGTGGCCGATGCGAAGTGGTCAAAGTCTACGGCCTGTTCCAGCAGCCGGGCTTTGGCTTTGATCTCCGGGCGAGTGGCGGTCTCTTCTTCGATCAGCTTGCGGCCCGAATAGTAGATCAGGTCGGCGCGTTCGAGCAGCTCATCGTGCATGGCGGCGATGACATTGCCGCCGGTGGCATGATCCATCTGGTTAGCGGCGTACTTGTCAGAGACTTGATAGATCAACGCGCGCTCGCCGAGATGGCCAACGATGTCGCGAGCCGTCGGAATGGCGACCCACAACACAGGGTTGCGGAAGCCGAAAGCCGCCATCAGCGATTTGATCTCGGCGCGCAACAGGGCGCGGTTGACGGCGCGACCTGTGGGGCTCGAATAAAACGGCAGCACCGGCGGGCTGACGACGATGATGCCTTCTTCAGTGCGCCGCACGGCGCGGGCATAGCTCTTCAGCTTGCGGCGAATTTTTCCGAAAAAATCAGGGCTTTTTGCAGACGGCAGGCCCATCGAGATCGAATTGACGAACATCACGCGGTTGCCGGCGCGCGCCAGCCGCCGCATGATGTGGTTCTTCGAATGCGGGTGATGATACCACCAGTCTTCGCCCGCAAAGCAGATGATCGATTGATTGCTTATCACAGTTGTCAGTAGGCGGTAGGCGGTAGGCAGTAGGCAGTAGGTAGTCGGAAGAAAGGGTGTGGATCAGTCTCTCGTTCCTGACTGCCTACTGCTTACTGCCTACTGCCTACTGCTTCAAATACGCGCGCCGCGTTATGCTGCCAGGTGTAGTGTTCAATCACCGTCTGTCGCGCCGCTGTGCCGAGCCGCCGACGCAAGGCTTCATTCTTTGCCAGCCGCTCGATGACTTGCGCCAGCGCCGCCACATCACCCGGCTCGACCAGCAAGCCATTGTCGCCATCAACGATCACCTCGGCGATCTGCCCCAGTCGGCTCGCGACGACGGGACGCGCCATCGCCATGTACTCGAACAGCTTTGTCGGTGAACCGAAGAACTCGCTGCCGTCCGCCGTGGGAACGTGCGGCGATACGAGAATGTCGCAAGCGTCCAGATAAGCCGCGACCCGTTGATGAGCGACGCGGCCCGTGAAGGTCGCGCGGCCTGGCTTGCCGGCAGCTTCGATAATGCTTTCGGTCGCGGTGCGCTCGTCGCCGTCGCCGATGAATAAGAAATGGCAGCGTGAATCGTTGATGCGTGTGGCGGCGCGGCCCAGCACCGGCGCGCCGTGCCAGGGGCCAAAGGTGCCTGTGAAGCCGATGACGATCTTGTCTTGAATGCCAAGCTCTTTGCGCACCACGCCGCCGCAGCCGGGATGAAAGGCTTCGACATCCACGCCGTTCGGGTTGACGACGATGCGCGCCGCATCAACTCCTGCGGCGATCAGGCTGCGGCGCTGCACATCGCTAACCACAAAGATGAAGTCCGCGGCGCGCAGATTCAATCGCTCAAAGCGCGTCAACAAGCCGACCATGCCGACAGGGTCCCAGTGGCGCGCTACCCAGACTTCCGAGCCGTTGAACTCCAGCGCCATCGGCAGGCCGGTCGCAAGCGACAGCGCCACGCCTGTCCAGTTAAAGCGGCTGTAACGCTGATAAATGAAATCCACGTCGCGTTGCCTGTCACCTGTCACGCGCAGCGCCCTGACCGTGAAGCGGAGATTGTTCCATAGCTCGAACAGCGCCCGCGTCGCGCTAATCAGCGTGGACGGCTCGACCACATCAAAGTCTGCCTCGCCCGCAAAGCCGAGATCGCCGCTGGCGATGAACCGCAAGCGATGGCCGAGCATAAGCGCGCCGCGCCCGAAGCCTGCGATGTGGCTTGCCATGCCGCCCGCCGCTGCCACACCGCGTACCGCAGGCACCAGTGTCGCGCGAATGTAGAGCATAGTTTTTGCGGCGGGCTTTGCATAATGCTTGCGCGGACGCGAAGCGCGCACGACCGGGCGAAAAACCAGCGCAACGCCGAGCAGCAAGGTCAGCAACCATGAAAGAGGGATGAGGATGATATAGCCTGCGAGCAACTCAAGAATCAGCCGCGCGCTTTCAACGATCAAAACGCCAGCGCGTGTGCGGCGAATCTCGCGGCCATTCGTATCGGCAAAGACGATGCGCCGCGCGCCGCACAACGCCGCAAACCACATCATCGAATGGCGGGCGCTCTGCACGCGCAAGTCCGAGGTGAAGAAAGCAAAGGTGTGGGGATGGAAGGCGCGGATACGAGCCAGCGACTCGCGGCGGCTCTGCCATTTCAGCTCGGCCTTGTCGAGCAAGCGAAAGGCCGCGCCATGCCGTTGATGAGCAGCCCAATCAAGCGCCGCGCGTTTATCGCCGGAAAGGTCGAGCAAGAGATTCTCGCGCGTCGGGGCGCTCGGTTTCGCTGATGGCTCGGCAGACTTCGAGGCGCTCACTTGGTAGCCGTGATGATGAGGTTCCAGCCAAAGTGACGAGCCAGCCATTGAAAGACGCTTTCGGGGAGTGCGCGGCCCACGCGGCCAAGCTCGTGGCGAGTGAGTTGATTGACGCTGACCCGGCAATCGCTGAAGGCTTGAAACAGGCGGCGCGCCTCGCCTCGCGTGTAGGCTTTGACGAGCGGGCGACCCGCAGTTTCGGTGTGCTCGACGTGGCGGCTCATGATCTCCGCGGGTCGCGCTTGCAATAACTCGCCGCCGAAGACGCCGTGCTTGAGCATCAATGCGCCCCAGTAATAAAGCGACGTGCGGTGATAGAGCATCACGACGGCCCGCCCGCCACGCCTTAGCACTCGGTGAACTTCCTTGATCGCGCCCTCGGTGTCCGGCGTGTGATGCAGGACGCCGAACGAGTAGACCACATCAAAGCTCTCATCGGGGAATGCCAGGTTCTCGGCGTCGCCGATGGCGAACGTCCCCGCGCAGTCGTAGACCGCAAAGCGCCGGCGAGCAATCTCGATGCTGCGCGGTGTCAGATCAACGCCGTTGACTTGTGCGCCGCCGCGCGCGAATTGCAAGAGGTCGGTGCCGGTGCCGCAGCCGACTTCAAGCAGTCGTTTGCCGCGATAGGCATCGAAGCCGAGCGCCGCCTTCATCCACGGCGCGTAGTCCTGATAACGGTATGCTTCAATGGCGTCGAAATAGTCGCGGGTGCCAAAGTCATAATCGCGGACGACGTGTGCGCCGCATGGGTTAGCGCCCCACTGCTCGCGCGCTCGCTGCTTCCACTCCGAGAGTGCGGAGGGTTGCGTGCTGGGTGCTGAGTGAGATTGATTGTCGAGCTGTTCCATACTCAGGATTTTTGAGCGAGCGAGCGCTTGAACCTTTGATAGTAGTAAAGGTACAGCACGTAGTCCAGCGCCATCACGGCGGCAGCAACCCAGGCCGCGCCGCTGATGCCATAGCGCGGCACCGCGATGCTTAGACCGAGCAGGCTGCTGATGGCAACCGCCGCGGCGATGTTGCGCGCTTCAGCGCCGCGCCCGTGCGATGCCAGAAAGATGTTGTACGGCTGGAAAAGTCCGGCGAACAGATTCGCCAGAGCGAACGGCACCAGCAGCCCGACGCCCGTGCTGTATTTGGGAAACAAAAAATTGACCACCATCGGCCCGATGATGATTAACCCAAGCGCGGCGCTCACGAGCAGCGCCGCGTTCCAGCGCGTCAGGCGACCGGGCACGCGCGTCAGTTGCGCGAAAGCGCGAAAGCGCGTCAACGCCACCGAGCGACCGAGCATATTGATCGGGTTGGCGAACTTTTGCACGATGGCGTAAACACCCAGTGGCGCGGCGTCGGCCAGAAAATAGGCGATCACCAACTGGTCAGCGCGCGACGAAATTATGCCGGTGATGCGCGCGAAATAGAAATTGACGCCGTACTCGCGTGCCTGCCTCAACGTCGTGCGCAGGTAAGGCGACGCGCCTTTGAACGATGGGCGCAGCCGCGCAATCGTCCAGACGGTCGCCACGGCGATGCCCGTAAGATAGGCTCCCAGAGCCAGTCCCGCGGTCAGGTGATGAGTGGCCACCAGAGCAACGAGCGCCAGCAGATACGCGCCTGACATCACTAATTGAAAGACCGCAAGCAGGCGGATGCGATTCAGCCCCTGACAGCCCAGTTCAATGAAATACTGGAATGGCTGAAAGAAGGCGAGCGCCGCCGTGCCGAGCAACAGCCAGTGAACGTCTTTTTTGAATATCGCGTCAATCGGCAGGCTGGCAGCAGCAATGAAGGCTGAGAAGGCCAGACCGACCATCGCCGCCAGAATCACCAGCGCGCCGAGCGCCTGCCTCTGGCTCTGGCTGTCGTGTTCGAGCGCCAGCACGCGCGCTCCCGCCGAAAAGAAACCAAACTCGAAGAGGACGCCGCCGACCATGATGATGGCCAGACAAAAGGCGAAGCGGCCCATCTCTGCCGGCTCCATCCAGCGCGCCAGGATCAGGCTGATGAGCAGCCCGGCGGCGAGCGCGCCGCTCTGCGCCGTGAACAACATTCCCGCCTGGCGGACGGTCTCGCCGAACAGCGACGCGGGGACGCGGGGACGCGGGGACGCGGGGACCGATTGGCTCTCGTCACCTAAATCAGCGGCGGTGGTTTCGGGTGTCATGGCGGTTTGTTTCGCGTCCATTCAATCAAGCTGCCTCTGCGCTCAGGCATGCGGCGACAGCGCCGACAGCGACTCTGATTGTCGCCGCGTCGCCGCGTCGCCGTGTCCCCGCGTCGCTCCCCCGTCAATCCAGCGCTCGTACCAGAGGCTGAGGTTCAGCAGGCTCCACAGGAAGAATGAATAGTTGACCCGCCCGCTGCGATGCTCGGCGAGCAAACGGGCGATGAAGTCATAGTCGAACAGGCCGCGCTTTCTGAGCGGTGATGTGAACAGCGTATGCTCGACGAAGTTGCCCATGCGGTCGAGCATCCACTGGTTGATCGGCGCGCCAAAGCCTTGCTTCCGGCGCTGAATGACGCGGTCGGGGATGACGCCTTTAAGCGCCCGCTTGAGAATGTACTTGGTCTCGCCGTTGCGAAGCTTCAGATGACGCGGCAGGCTCATGGCGAACTCGACCAGTTTGTGATCGAGAAACGGCACGCGGGCTTCGACCGAAGTCGCCATCGTCATTTTGTCTACGCGCATCAACAGCAGTTCCGGCAGCCGCAGCTTCAGATCAAGATAGATCATGCGCTCAAGCTGATCGGCTTGTGGCTTCACCGTGAGCAAGCGCTCAAGGTCGGCACGCACCACCGGGTAAGAAGACGGCCCGCCGCCGTTGAATGATTCGTGCGCTGCCAGTTGCTGCATGGCGGCAGGCGTGAACAGTTGATGCTTGTAAACTTCGTCAAAGACGAAGGCGCCACTCCAGAACAGCGGCTCGCCCGTTGCCAGCCGGCGCAGCAGGTCGGGAGCCATCTTGTGCCAGCGCGACGGCATGCCATCAGCCATGCGGCGCAACACGGTTTGTCCCAGACCTGATGCCGGCTGCCGCAGAAATCGCGGCAGCCGCGCCAGATGCCGCCACGCCCGGTCATAAAGCCGCAGGTAGCGTTTGTAATCTTGATAACCGCAGAACAACTCGTCGGCGCCTTCACCGACTTGGACGACCGTTGTGCCGCTACGGCGCGCCAATTTGGCGACGTAGTAGAGCGGCACGCAGACCGGATCGGCGATGGGCTCGTCCTGGTGATAAATCAGGTCGGGCAGGAAATCGATAAGTTCCTGCTGCGCAATCATGACTTCGTGATGGTCTGTGGCGTACTCGCGCGCGACGGCGCGTGCTTCACCGATCTCGCTGTCTTCAGGGTGATCGCGAAAGCCGACCGTGTAGGTGCTGACCGGGCGATTCATCAAGCGCGCCATCAGTGCGACGTTCGCCGTCGAATCAACGCCGCCCGACAGGAAGACGCCGAAGGGCACGTCGCTCATCATGCGCTTTTCAACCGCGTCGTTGAGCAGTCCGAGCAAGCGGGCGCTCAGCGCTTCTTCATCGGCGACCAGCGCCGCGTCGGCCTGCGGCACAATGGCGTCCCAGTAGCGCGTGACCTTAACCTCGCCGTGCGCGTCGCAGGTCAGCATACAGCCGGCGGGCAGCTTGCGAATGCCCGCAAACAGCGTCCGCGGCGCCGGCGTCGTCAGAAAGGTCAGGTAATGATAAAGCGCCTCTTCATCAAGGTCGCGCGTCACCGCCGGGTGTTCGAGAATCGCCTTGATCTCCGAAGCGAAGATCAAGCGTCCGTTAGCCTGTGTGTAATAGAGCGGCTTGACGCCGACACGGTCACGCGCCAGCAGCAAGCGTTGCGCATTCGCATCCCAGATGGCGATGGCGAAATCGCCTTCAAGGTCATGAACAAAGTCGAGGCCGCGCGCTTCGTAGAGATGCAGAATCGTTTCGGTGTCTGTGCGCGAGCGAAAGGTGTGACCCTGCGCGACGAGCGGCGGGCGCAATCGCTCGTGGTTGTAGACTTCGCCGTTATAGGCGATCCAGACACGCCGGTCTTCGTTCGGCATGGGGATGTGGCCGGCGGGTGACGGATCAACGATAGACAGGCGGCGATTGCCGAGGCCGACTCTGCGGTCGTCGCTCAAGTAGATGCCGGCGTCGTCCGGCCCGCGATGCACCATCGTGTCGCGCATGCGCTCGACGAGCGCCGCCGTAACATCGGGCCGCGCCGCCCCATATTCATATATTCCGCAGAGTCCACACATCGTTAAGTCATGCGTCAGGAGTCATGATGAAACCTGACTCAATCCGCGCCACCTTCTCCTCATCGCCATGCTTGTAGGGCACGAGCAGGAAGATGTTCTCGAAAGGAACGTTCGCGTACAAACGATAAATCATACCAGAGGCGCGCAGGCGCGTCGCATAGGCCGGCGACATCCAGCGATCTGTGCGCTTGATCTCGAATACCTGGCGGCTCAAGGGGATGATGGCCAGCGCTGCGCGTGGGCCGCGCACCGTGACGCGCTGGTCGTCGCTGACCACTGCTTCGAGGCCGGTGTCGAAGTTGAAGAAGAATTCGAACTGGTGCGCGCCCTCACCGGTGAAGCGGTCTTTGATCGTCCAGTAGCCATCGCCTTTGTTGAAAGTGATCAGCCGCTGATGAATGATTGGCGCGGCCAGCCGGGCGTAGGCGTGATGCTCGGCGTCGAGCAGGTCGTGCGTCGCATCGCTCTGCCATTGATTGATGCGCGGGCGCACGTTTTCGATAAAAGCAAACAGCGCATCTTCATTGAAACGACTGATCTCTTCGTCGTCTACACGCACCGTGTTGTGATAGGCGGTCGAGCGAAAATGGTTGCGCCAGCGCGCGCTCGCCGTGTAGACGAAACTGCCGGGATCGCGCAGGAAGGTCGTGCCGTGTGCATACAGCTCAAACGACAATGCATCCGAGTGGGCGTGCGAGCCGCGCCCGCGCGCGCCGTGGTCGCCGCAATCGATCACCGCGTAAAGATCAGCGGCACGCTGCACATAAATCTGTGCGTCGTTGAACGCTTCAGAGGTCGGCGCGTCCTCGCTTACCGGCAGGCTGTCGAAGGCTTCCAGTCCCGGCTTGCCGAACCACCACAGCGCCTCTTCGTCAATGCGGTTCGACAGCTTGAAGGATTCTTTTTCGAGCAGCACAGTGGCCAGCCCGAGCAAGTAGGTGTGATCCGTCGGCTGCCGCTCTGCGAAGCGCAGCACGCGGCCATCGTCCGCATCGCCGATCATCGGCGCGCTGCCGTCGGGCTTCAGAGTGGCGCGCACGAAATCAATCATCGCCTCGAAGCGCCCCCAGGCCCGGCCCGGCAACTCCATGCCGCCTGCGGTGCTGAGCGAAAAAAAGAGCGCGTAGATTTCCGTCACCAGCCGATGATAAGCGGTGCTGCCTTCATAGCTGACGCCGTCGGCGTAGACCTGCCGGAAAAGCTCTTTCAGCAGGCGCGGCGCGCTGAAGCCGACCCAGGCGCTCGACTCCGTCAGATCGGGCATGGTCATGCCGATGCTGAACAGCCCGATCAGGTCTGCCAGATAATGATTGCTCGGCGTGCGGTGCGAGTATTCGAGGTTGGCACGGATGAAGCGGCCATGCGCAAGCATCAGCTTGAGCATCAGGGCGATGGCTTCGTCGCTGATTTGCGGCGAGGCGAGAAACAGCTCGAAGGCGGCAATCAGGTTAACGGCGCGCAGCGCCACTTCCATCGCTACCGTCCAGTTGACGCCATAGCGCGGCGGGTTGGCTTCGACCCACGCGGCCAGTTGGAGTAGGAATTCGCTAGCGTACCGCTCGTCGCCGGTGAGCGCGTAGGCGCGACCGAGCGCGACGAACTGGTGCAGGCGATTAAGCTCCCAGACCTGGCGCACGTCCGCGCCGCTGCTCAGCCGCAAAGGCACCCGCGTGTAGTGCGCCAGCGGCCAGCGCAGGCCGGCGCGCGGGTCGCGGTGCCAATCAATCTGCGGGCCGAAATCAACCGGCTGGCTGAAGACCTGAATGTGGTGCCGGCAAATCTCGTCAGCTTCGCGGCGCGCCGCTTCGCCGGCTTCGGGGTAAAACTGTTGAATCAGCTCGACGGTCTGCGGCAGATCGCTGAAGGCCGGCAGCAGCCGCGGCGCGCGGCGCTCGCGAATGCGCGCCGCGACTTCAGTGAGCGGCACGCCGCCGAGCGCGCGCTCAAGCTGGCGGTCGGTGATGAACGTCGCACCGCGTTTATCCCCTGCACGGCGCAGGGCGCGATAGGCGGCGCGACGGCAGCGCAGCCAGGATTCGCCGGCGACTTCCTGCATCGTCATGCCACGCAGCCGTGTGCGGATGTTGGTCAAGCGGTTCAAAGCGGGTATGTAGCTCTCACGTTCTTCCAGTCTTGCGCCATGAGGTTTTCATGTTACCACAGAGGGTCGGAGAGACGGAGGCACAGAAAAACGGAGGTACGAAGAGACAGAGGCACAGAGAAACCTGTGTGTCTCTGTGCCTTCATGATTGATTTGATGTGGCAGGCTATTTCAGGCGATTCAGCACGACGCCGAGCAGGTCTTCGGGTGTGAACGGCGCAATGGCGCGCGCCATCTCGGCACTGGTCAGCGCGCCCGACTGCACGACCATCAAAGTCGTGTCGGTGAACTTTGCCAGCAACGTCGCGTCGCCCATCTCCAGCAGCGGCGACGAATCAAAGAGAATGAAGTCGTGGTCAGCGTCGAACAGTTGCAGCATCTTCCAAAAGCCCGGCGCGGCCAGCAGCTCGACCGGATTGTCAACGCGCTGGCGGCAGGGCAAGAGGTTGAAGCCGAACGGCTGCACGCGTAGCGTCGCCGCGCCCGCCGGAAGCTGACCGCGGAAGGCTTCGACCATGCCGATGTCTGCCGTCAGCCCGAGCCGCGCGAGCGCCGCGGGCCGTATCAGGTCACAGTCTACGACCAGCACGCGCTGGCGTGCGCGTGCGAGCGCGCCGGCCAGATTCAAAGTGACCGACGTGCGCCCTTCGCCGTGGTTGGCCGAAGCGACCAGCACGCGCTTGAAGCCGCGCTCGGCGGCCCGCGAGATTAAGGTCAGCGCCAGCTTGTTGAACTGCTCGCTGCTGCTGCGGTCGTTGCCTAAGAGTACCGACAGGTGCGGATCGATGCGGCTTAAATCAACCATCGCTTCGCGCGCCGGCTGGGCAATCGAGCGCCGCGTCAGCGCCGAAGCGGTTCCCTGGCGCCGGCCTTGATCGAAGACCGAGCCGTCGCCGAGCGAATAGCGCAGAAAGCTGAAGCGTGACGACTGACCGCCGCGCACCAACCTGCGGTCTCTGTCGCGTTCGCCGCCGCGACTGAAGCCGCGGTCAAAGTTGCCTTCGACTTCGCGCCCGAAGCCGGGCTCAATCTCTGATTCAGTGTCGAGATCGAAGCTGGCGTCATCGTCGAGTGTGGCGCGCTGAATGCCGTGCGGGTTGCGTATCGCCCGCACGTCTTCGACGTCAATTGCTTCGATGTCGTCGGTGTCGTCGTCCAGGCCGCGCACCGCGTCTTCGCTTTCCGCTCTCAACAGGGCTTCGTAAACTTTTCCCATCGCCTCTACCTTTCGCTCCTTACTTGCTGCCGAGTATGTTGAAGATGTGGGTGAAATTCAATACAAAAGCGAGGGCAGGGACCAGGGCTGCGCCGACCAGCAGGAAGCGCAGGCGGCGCGTGAACTGCTGTCGCGCCGCGCGGCGACGCTCGTCAGCGGTGTAGCTTTCGGCAAGCTGGGCAACGACCGGCACGCCGAGAAAGTATTTAATGTCGCGCTCATCGTTGATGCGTGTCAGGCGCGGCAGCTCGACGATCACGGCGGCAATCAAAGCGGCTCCCAGAGCCATTGCCAGGGCGAACAGCATGAGCTTGCTGCGCATCGGCGCGGCGGGCTGCTGCGGCAGGTTCGGCTCGTCAACGATCTGGAAGAAGGGCGTAGCAGGGCCGGCGGGCGACGGTTGAAAAATGCTCAGGGCCTCCTGGCGCTTGAGCAATTGCGTATAGCGTTCCTTCAAGCCATCGGCGGTGAAATCGCCGGGGGCGCTATAGCTGCCGCCGACCGAGGGCACAGACGATACGACCGGCGCGGCGACTGCCGGCACGCCGCCGACGCTTGCGGCGGCCTGCTGCTTGCGATTGAGCTCGCGCTCGACGATCTCCAGGTCGGTCTCCATGCGCGCCAGCTCGATCTGCATCTGCCGAAGCTGCTGCGCTTCGGGCGAAGCCTGGGTGGCGCGGGCGCCTTCGCCGTTGGCGCGCGCTTCCTGAATGCGCTGCTCGACTTCGGCGAGCTGTTCGCGAGCGGCCTCGAGCTTCGGATACTTGTCGGTGTATTGCTCCTGGTACTGCTTGATCTGCGCTTGCAGATCGGCCTTGCGTTTGAGCAGTGTCCCCATCGAGCTGGCGGTGCGGTCATCGGCAGGCACGGCGTTGCGGACAATCTCTTGCTGCTGCACGACGGCCTTCTTCTGATTGGCGATCTGCTGCTGCAAGGCGTACTGGCGGTCGCGCAGTTGTTCGAGGGAAGAAGCAATGGCGTTGCGCTCGGAGCGCGCGCGCTCGGCGTAGCCGGCGGCGCGGCTGGCCGCCGAAGCCGAAGCCGCATGGGCGGCGCGGCTGTTGTGATTCTGCGCCAGTTGCGCTTCGATGTCGGCAATCTCAGCCCGCAGCCCGCGCGCCTCTTCGGTGGCCTGATGCTCCAGCGTGGCATTCGCCTGGTTGAAGATGCCAAGCAGATCGGTGACGACTTGCTGCGCGATTTTCGGGTTCGGGTCGCGGAAGGCGAGCGTGAAAGATTCCGGGAAGCCGGTCGAGTCGCTGCGGTACTTGGTTTCGAGCTTGATGGCGTTAGCCAGATCGGCGGTGGCGCGATCCAGATTGCTGACCGGCGCGAAAAGCTGGTAGCGGTTGATCAAGCCTTCGAGATTGGCGCGGCTGGTGATCTGTTCGGTGACCGCGGCAATCTGCGCGCTGTTGGCCTGGCGATCATAGATCTGTCCAGAGACAACGATGCGGGTGCGCGATTCGTACAGGTGCGGCACGTTGATGACGACGACGAAGGCCGCCATCAGGACGATGATCGTGACGAAGGCGATCAGCATCGCCCGCCGCCGCAGGATGTCGAACAGGTCGGTTAAGGTGCGCGGTCTGAAGCTTCCCATCCTTGCCTCTCGCTAGCAACAAAGTCGGAGCGGTGATGGCAGGCGTGGCCCGCGCATTCGCTCACATCTAGGGAAATTGGCAATTTGACCGGATTTCCATAGATTCGGATTTGCGGCAGGAGGATTGCAAAATGGGCCAGGCAGGGAAGACGGCCACAAAGGCACGAAGGCACGAAGGCGCACAAAGGGCTTGGTGACTCTTTGCGGCTTCGTGCCTTCGTGGCGGGGTTAATGCAAGCCGATCAAGCAGAGCCGCGTCATGTCGCCTGGAACAAGCGAGAGGATCGATGCGTTGTTCGAGTCGGGATTCGAGGCGACCCTCGGGCCGGCAGTCGAGTCGGCATTCGCGTCTGCTGCCAGCTGCCGCTGGCTGTTGTTGTCCTTGAGCGAGATGCCCATGATCTGCGGGTTGTTCATGAACTCGGTGAGACGGGCCGGGCTGAACTTCGTCTGCACGACGACGGCGTCCTGCTTCTGCACGGTGACGACCAGCAGCTTGAGGTCTTCCTTCTCCGGCGCCGTGAAAACGTAAGTCCATTGGCGCTCGCGCGGCGCGCTGTAGCTCACAAGCGGCGTCCATTCGGGCGTGATCTTTTCGCGCAGGTAGGCATGGAATTCTCTGCTGTCAGGCGGCGGGCCGCCCGTGTAATCGAGGTCGCGCAGGAAAGTCACCTTGAAATTCTTAACCCCCGCCGGCTTGATCAGCTTCACGGCAAAGCGCGCCAGCATCATCATGCCGAAGAAGCCTTGTTGCTTGGCGCGGTAATTGGTTTTGATATGCTTGACGACCTGACTATAGCTCTTGTCGTCGGCCAGGGCGACGCCGGCCAGTAGCGCCAGCGCCAGCCCTGCGGCAGCGATTCGATGGGGCAGTCGTTTCATCATGGCATTTGCTCCGCTGCCGCTACTGCGGCTTCTTTGGTTCGTCCTGGGGCTTCTTCTGCTCGTCGCGCGGCTTGTCCTTGCGGTTGTCCTGCACGGTGACGCCGGGCATCTGCTCAAGCCCGAACTTCGGGATGCCGAAGTTGCCTTCGAGGTCGCGCAGCTTGGTCAGGTCAATGGCGCCGATGACGTTGACCACGGTGAGGGCGCGCGGCTCGGCGGCCAGCACCCCCAGGCCCTTGATGATGCTGCCTTCGTACATCATCACGACGTCATAGCTGCCTTCGCGTTTGCTGCGCACGTTGGCGATATGCTCCCAGCCGGGGCCATTGAACTGCGAGCGAATATAGTCAACGTCGCCCGCCGTATAAGCGCCATCTTTATCAAACTCGAAGCGCTTGACGTAAACGCCTTTCAAGCCGGCAAGGATGTCGATGATCTTCGCCTCGTTGACCGAGCGCTTCGGATTGAGCGCCGACTTGGCGAGGTTGATCAGCGATTCGCCGACGTCTACGGAGATGACCTTATCGGCCATGTCGTTGAAGCGGTCGAGCTGGCTCATCTGGATGCGCGCGTCCTGCGCGCCGGCGCTCGCCGCCAGGGCCGCCAGCAGCAGGCCGGCGAGCATGATTTTCCTGAAGGATGTAGTTAGCAGTTTCATAACGTCCTCTCGTGAGATGAATAGTGAACCCCCATCAGCGATTCTGCACCGGCTCTGGTTTCTCGTTCGTCGGCTGGTCATCCGAGATGATGCGCTGCACCTCGTTGAGCGTTTCGCTGGTGATTTGCAGCGCAAACAGAACTTTCTCTTTTGCGGCTTCGGCCTCGGCGCTCGGCACGTGTTTAGCGACGACCGCCGGGCGATGATGAATCGGTACGCGGCTACCGGCGCTCGGCGGCGCGCTCGACGCAACCACTAAATTTGTGGCCGTTGAATTTGTGGCGGTCTTTTGGTCAATCTCAGGCGCGCTCGATCCGGGCTTATCTATGGTGGCGGTGACCGACGATGCACCCAGGCCCGTGTCTGTCGTGCGCGGCGCGCGCCACAAGATGACGCCGACGGCGACCAACAGCACGGCCATGGCGCCAGCGGCGGCAAAGCGCCAGGTAGGCAGGGCAAACAGGCCCGCGAGGCGTTGCCAGAGGCTCGGCGGCGCAAGCCTTGCCGGCGCTTCGTCGAGGCGTGCCAGCAGGCGCGCCGCAAAATCTGCCGACGGCTCGCGGCGCTGAAAAGCGATTTTTAGTTCTTCATCAAGACGGCTCATGGTTCGTCTTCTCCAATTTTCGGGCGCGGCTTACGTCCTCGCCTCACCGACCGAGCGGCTCAGCTTGTCGCGCAGCAGCGCCAGCGAGCGCCGCAAGTGACTCTTGACCGTGTTGACCGGCATGTCCAGCACTTCAGCAATCTCTGCCGGCTGCAAATCTTCCTGGTAACGCAGCACCACGACCATGCGCGCCTTGTCGGGCAACGTCTCCACCAGCCGCCGCAAGGTTTCCGACAACATGAAATCCTCTTCCACGTGCGGCGCCGCCGGCTCCGGCACATCGTCGAGGCTCACCTGCGGGCGGACTTTCTGGCGGCGCGTCTGGTCAATCGAGCGGTGCGCTGTGACCTTGCGCAGCCAGAACGTGAGGTGGGCTGACGACTGTATGGCAGAGAGGTTCTGGTGGAGGTTCAGGAACACTTCTTGAGCCAACTCCTCTGCCAGCCACCGGTCACGTAGAAAGTGATAGGCAAGGCTGAAAACCATGCCTTGATGCTGGCGCACAATCTCCGCAAAGGCCAACTGATCGCCCGCCGCCGAGCGTGCCAGCGCTTGTTCGATGCGGGCTTCCGTCGCCTCTTCCAATGTTGTCGTCCCTTCCCACCCCACCATGCCTAAGTACGCACGCCTGACGGCTATCGAGTGCAGAAATTATAACAGCCGGCGTCATTTGTCCGCGGTCATCGTTGAACTTTCACTCTGTTGCCAATCGTATAGCTGACGGGAAGGGAAATATGAGCCACATCATTCTAAGACCAGGTGAGATGAGAAATCCGGGCATCGCCGCGGTTTTGAGCTTCTTCATTCCCGGCGTCGGGCAGATTTATAACGGCAAGATTTTACGCGGCATCTTCTGGCTGATCATCACGCCGGGCATCTGGTTGGGCACCGGCGGCTGGTTCGGCTGGGTCTGCCATTTGATCTCCGCCTACACCGCCTATTCTTACGCGCGCCGCCATCCCTATACGACCTAACCGGGCTGGCCGCTCAAGCGGCGCACACGTCATGTGAATCAGCCGTGAGTGACGGGTTGGATAGCAGTCCCATCAAGAAGAAGAAATAGAGATTGACGTCCGAATAATAGCCGCTCGCCAGCGTCAAACCGGGAAGCCAATAAGCCACAAACAGAGCGATGAATGCTGCCGCCGCGGCACGCGCTCTCACACTCTGCGCCCGCCGCAGCGCCCGCCAGCCGACGAGAAGAAGATAAGCGTTGGCGATGACGTATAACAAAAACGCGACGACGCCCATCTCTGCCGCGACCCACAGCAAATTCGAGTGAGGACTGTCAGCCGCCGTCGTGTCGAGCAAGGCTTCGGCCTCGGTGTCGCTATAGAAATAGCGCTGATCGAAGGCCCACTGGTAATTCGCCAGTCCGACGCCGACGACGGGATTGTCGAACGTGATGCCTACTGCTGATTCCCAGGTCGCCAGCCTGCCAATGACGTTGCGCGGATTCGTCAGCCGCTTGCCCGCCGCAAACCATCCGAGTGCCGCGCTGCCAAGCCCGGCCAGAAGCAAAAGCGCCATCACCCATACCGCAACCCGGCGGCGCGTCGTCAGGCTTTGCTTCGCTATGGCAAATCGGACGATCAACCAGCAGACCAACAGCGCCAGGGCCGCCGAGCGGAACATCGGCAACAGCACCGCCGCGGCTGCCGCGATCAACGCGCCGCTGGTGAAGAGGCGCGCTGCTTTGTCGAGCTTCGAGCGGAAGAGGTGCGGCGCGGCCTGAAGCAGCACGAAGACCAGCAGGCAGATGATGGCGTAAGACGAATCGGCGGCGAACGGCCCATTGACGCGCCGCTCGCCTTCGCGCACCAGTTCCGAGCCTTTGTACTGAAAAAGATTGGCGCCTCTCAGCAATTCGTAAGCGCCGGTGGCGAACAGACACCACGCCAGCGCCGCGGTGGCCAGCCAGAGCAAGTGGCGGCGACCGCGCGCCTCGAAGTGATAGCGGGCGAGGTGAAAGATCAGCAGCGGCAGGCCGAAGGTATCAACCGCCAGCTTCAGCCCGTAGGGAAAATCATTCGACAAAAACGCCGCGTTGACCAGAGCGATTAGCGCGATCATCGCCCAGGCGATTTCAAACTTCGTCGTCGTGAAAGCGAAGCGCGCGCGCTGCTCAGCTTGCCCATTTCGGTTCGTCAGCGCTTTGACGATCAGCAGCCCGACAGCAAGGACGATTACGGCGCGGTTGAAGGTGACGAGCGATTTATCAACCGGGAAGCGCAGATAAAACGAAGCGATGGGCGAGGCGACAAACCAGAAGATAAGCAGCCCTTCAAGGGACGCGGCGACGCGGCGACGCGGCGACGCGGCGACGGAGTCATCATTGTGGATGGGCTGCTTAATCGTCATGGTTACAATGCGCGTTTGAAGTCGCCGAAGCTGCGACGCGGCCCGCGTGGGCTGCTTAATCGTCATGGTTACGATGCGCGACCTTGACTGGGCCGCAACTGATTCGCTCTTGCTCATCAATCGCCGCGTCGCCGCGTCTCCGTGTCCCCGCGTCGCTTTCTCGTCAGGGGCGGCTTGCGGCTTCGATGGCGTCAACGATGCGCGCCGCCGCATGACCGTCCCATAGCTCTGGCACGCGCCCGCGCGGCGGCGGGTTGTCGAGCGCCGCGAAGGCTTCGCGCCAGATGACCTGCGGGTCGTTGCCGACCAGCCGGTTGGTGCCTTCGCTAACGGTCACCGGGCGCTCTGTGTTGTGACGCAGGGTCAGGCAGGGGATACCGAGCGCGGTCGTCTCTTCTTGTATGCCGCCGCTATCGGTCAGCACCATCCGGCTGTTGCTGTAGAGTTGCAAGAAATCGAGGTAACCGAGCGGCTCGGTGAGCGTCAGTCCCGGCAAGCTGCGGGCGCGCTCCAACAGGCCAAAGTCTTCAAGTCGTGACAGCGTGCGCGGGTGCGCCGGGAAGATGATCGGCAGCCGCTCTTGAATCGCTGCCAGGGCGTCGAGAATGCCGGAGAGCGTCGCCGGGTCGTCTACGTTCGATGGGCGATGCAGCGTCATCGCCGCGAACTCGCCGGGCCGTACCTTGAAATGGTCTAGCACGACGGATTGCTTCGCTCGTTCGAGACTGCGAAACAACGTGTCAATCATCACATTGCCGACAAAGCAAATCTTTTCAGGGGCGATGCCTTCGCGCCGCAGATTGTCGTCGGCGTCGCGCGACGGCGTAAGCAACAGGTCGGCGAGCGCATCAGTGACCAGGCGGTTGATCTCTTCGGGCATTGAGCGGTCGCGGCTGCGCAAACCGGCTTCGACGTGCGCCACGCGTACAGCCATCTTGGCGGCTACGAGCGTCGCCGCCATCGTCGAATTCACATCACCGACGACGACGATCCAGTCGGGGCATTCGGCGATCAATACTTGCTCGAAAGCCAGCATGATGCGCGCCGTCTGCTCGGCGTGCGAAGCGGAACCGACTTCGAGATTAATATCAGGGCGCGGGATGTCGAGGTCTGCAAAGAATGATTCGCTCATCGCTGCATCGTAGTGCTGGCCTGTATGCACCAGCAGCGACTTGAGGCGCGGGGCGCGGCGGCGCATCTCGTCCATCACCGGGGCGATCTTCATGAAGTTCGGACGCGCGCCAACGACATTGATGATTTTCAGCATGGCTTAAAGTTAAGCCATAAAGTAGCGCATTCTCGCCAGCCTGCGCCATAGGCAGTAGGCTGGAAGCAGTAGGCAGTAGACAGTAGGCAGTAAGCAGATACCTGGTCCCATAGGGACGCCATGTTTATAGCCGAGCTGTCCAATAAAGACGAAGCTCCGTAGGAGCTTGGCGACGCACTGCTTACTGCCTACTGCCTACTGCCTACTAGCGTTAATACCGCCGCCGGTGCTTGAGCAGGTAATAGGCCGCGCCACCGCCACCGCCCAGCAGGGCACCGACGCCCGCGCCGCGCTTGCCGCCGAATACCGCTCCAAGTCCCGCGCCAATCGCCGCCGGCGCCGCAATCGTCAAGATCATATTGCGTGTCGAGTGGCCGCGCCGCACGGCGTAATAACGCGTGCCGGCAACACCGCTGTAACGGTACGGCGTGCGGTAATAAGCCGTCCGGTAGCGCGGGCGGCTATAATAGCCCGTCCGGTAATAACTGGTGGGGTAATAGCCCGTGCGGTAATACGAGTTACCATAATAAGCCGAGCGGTAGGCCACCGCGCGGCGGTGCCTGTGGCAGGCGAAGGTGTCGGGCGCGACCGCCAGCGACAGCAACGCGATGAGAATGGTCATGACCGTAAATCGCTTTAGCATGTCTGTCCTCCAGTATGAAATAAACGCTGGTTCGTATCGATTTACGGGCAACTCGGATGCCAGCCGCCACCGCGCCACAACCCTAAAAAAACCAAGGAGGCTGCCCGATGAACAGCCTCCTCGTGTGTTTGAATATGTGACAGCGGGTTGCGCGATTAGTTTACATCGAACGCGCCGGTCAGCAGGGCCGTGCCCCAGTGAACGCGGATGCCGGCCTTGCCTTTCATGTCAACCAGGCTGATGTTCAACATCTCGGCGGAATCAGCAACCTTTTCAGACTTCATCGGCAGTTCGGCGACAAAGCCTTCCTTCATCGCCGGCTCGCCCCAGATGCCGGTCTTCGGGTGGAAGGCGATAACCCAGGAGTTGGCACCGGTCTTCTTCGCCCAGAGGCTATACTTGCCCGCCGGAAGCGTCTTGCCAGCGACAGTGAGATCGCCGGTCGTGGTGAGTTCCGTCGCTTGATTCTTGCCCAGTCTCCAGACCATGCCGACGGGCGCGACAGTGAAAATATCCTTGCCCTTAAGGCTCGGCCCATTGATACTCGGGCTGCCATAGTTGACTGAAATCGTCTTTCCCTTGATGGTGACTTCCGATGTCTCACGCGCGCCGTTCATCTGCGCGCAGGCCGGCAGCGCGACACACAGGAGGAACAGACAGAGGATGAGCTTGTGGAACTTCATGTGGACTCCTTCAATAAATAAAATTGGGCCTACAGAAAATCAGTTTAGCCGTCGGCCACGGTTGCGGCAAGCGGCTTACTGCGGATTGCCCTCGGTCTTCTTCGCCGCCGGCTGATATTTGAGCGCGTAATCCGTGACCTGCTGACAGGGCCGCAGTTCGAGCGTAACGTTGGCCGTTTCGGCGCGCTGGCGCAACCGCTTGCGCGCCGCGGCGTCCCAGGCGACCGGGCGCGAATTGTCGGCGCTTGTGTCATCATCGGCGGCGCGCCGCACAATGACGAAGTAGCGGCCCGGTGCCAGGTTCTTCAGCTCAAAGCTGTCGCCGCGAAGCTCCGCTTCGTAGTAACGCAGCAGCTCGTCAGCGGCTTCTTTCTCCGCCGGCACCAAGTGCAGGCGCAGGCGGTCGGGCAGTCGCGCGCCTTCTGTAGCCGGGACTACACGACCGCGCAACGCCGCCGCGCCTTCGGCGACCGTCACGGCGAGTTCGCTCAGGCGCTCGCCGGCTTTGATTGTCAGCGGCGAGCGCGCGGCGTCAATCGGCGGCTGATTCTTCGCCGGCGCGGGAAGTGTAATCGAGCGCACAAAGTAATCTTCGCCGAGCATCATCGGCAGGACGCGGTACTGGCCGGCTTCGAGGTTGGCGAAGGCGAATGCGCCTTTGTCTGAAGGCGACTCCTGGCGGGCGACGGGTGCTGACGGGTTAAACTCGGCGGCTTTCTTTTCGGCGCGCGCTTCGAGCAGCATCTCGTCCGGCATGAGGCGTTTGATCTCGCATTTGCTCTGGCCTTCGGCGTTGCGCAGCGGCTCGACCGCCAGCGTCCCGGCAATCGCGCCATAAGCCGCCGGTGTAATATCTGTGCCGGTGACGTCTGCGCCTCTGACCTTGACGTAGGCGCGCCCGGTGCCTCTGAACTGACCAGAGAAACTGTTGGTCGTCGCCGTGACTAAATAATCCCCGTCGGCGACGCCGTAGAAGGCATAGCCGTCGCCACTGCTGCCCGGATAGTTTCCGCCGGCGAAGCTCTGCGCCTCCATCGCGCGGCTCGCGACGTTGTATAGTTCCAGCGCAAAGCCCGCATTGGCGCCATCCGTGGGCACGCCCGCTATCTTGCCGCTGATGGCATGGCCGCGCTCGCCGCGGTAGTGAATGGCTATGCCGCTGACCTCTTCACTCGCCTGCACGGTGACGGTTTGGGCCATGTCGCGTGTGGATGATGGGTAATACGTCGGCAGGTCGTTCTCATAGACATTTGGCTCGTTGGTAAAGGGACGCTTGCCCGAGGCGAAGACGACATAGGTGCCTGATAACAAGCCGTAGATGCGATAGACGCCGCGATCATCCGTCATGGCTAACCCCGAGGGGCGGATGAGCGGGACCGCGTGGCCGTCTTTGTCGCGGACGCGAATGGCCTGGACGCTGCAACCGGTCATCGGCTCGTTGGCGTGTGTCATGACCGTGCCGGTGATGACGCCGCCTTTCGTCAGAGTGAAGTCGGCGGTGTCGCCGGCGCGATACGTCCGCCGCCGCGTTTCCTCCTCGGCTGTCACGTAGCTCGGCGCGACCGGAAAGACGTTATAGACGCCGCGCGCCAGGTCGGTGATGCGGAAGCGGCCCTGCTCGTCTGTGCTGGTGTTGCGCGACTCACGCCGCTGAGAGGACGCGCCGGTCACGTAAATGACAGCGTGCGGGATGGGCTGGCCCGCCGTGTCTGTGAGCCGCCCGCTGATCGTGCCGGCGCGCTTATCCGACTTTGCCGCCGCCGCGGTCTGCGCGGCGGCGCTCGCGCCGAGCATCAACAGGATCAGGCCAATCGCGAAAACGTTCTTCATCTGCGACCTCCTGTGGAAAGCGGCTCACTGGTTATTACCGGTGGCGCGTTCGAGGACGATGGTCACCTGGGCTTCATTATCGTTTGTGACGCTGACGGTTTTGGTGACGGGCTTCGAGCGCCCGCCGGCAAGCGTGAGGTTGTACTCGCCGGGTAGCAAATCCTCAATCACGAAGCGCCCGCGCGCATCGACCTGCGCGAAAGCATTTTGCGGCGCGGTGTCGCCGACGCGTCGCACGGTGACGAAGGCGCGGAAGCCTTCGGGGAGCGGGCCGTCGGCGAGCTTTACTTCGCCGCGAATCACGCCCGTCCCGAAGCCGATGACCAGCCGCAGGCCGGTCAGGTTTTCGCCGGCGGCAAGGTCGAAGCCCGCGGTCAGGTCGGTGCCCTCGCGCTCGGCGCGCAGCAGTCTGAAGTTGCGGAGCGGAAAACTTGAGAGGTAGATGCGGCCTCTGCCCGCCGCCAGCCCGCCGATGCGGAAGCTGCCATCGGCGTTGATCTGCGGGCGGTTGAAGCGCGGCGTAGTGATCGGCCCCTCCATAGCAACGTTCAAGTTCAGCTCGCGGAAATGCGCCGCCGCTTCCTGCTCGCTCATGCCTTCAATGACGACCGTGCCGCTGACGCTGGCGCCGGCGCGCAGCTTGATTTCGACATTGCTCACGTCGCTGTCGGTGATCTCAAAAGGCGCCGGGTCGAAGGTGTAACTGTCCGCGTTTTGCAACTTCGCCGGCGGCCCGTTCGCATATAATGGGCTGGCTTCGTTAAGCAGGACCACAAATGCCATGTACTTGCCCGGCACCACGCCTTCGATTCGGCATTGGCCATCGGCATTCGATTCCGAGCCGATGGCGGTGGCGCCCATGTACCTGCCGTGGCTATAGCCGCAGCGCACGCCGGCCATCGGCTTGTCGTCCGCAGTGACGACGCGCACGATCACGGTGTAGGCTTTTTCGGTGTGGCCCAGGGCGATGTCGATGCCGGTGGCCTCGCCACCTTCTGTAACTTCCACCTCACCGGCTTTGGCCTCGTCGCCGACGCCGGGATAAAAGGTTTGCGGGTAATAGCTGTTCCCCCGACCCATCCTGGCGCCGCTGTCGCGGCCCACAGGTAAGCCGGCGCTGACCAGATAGCGGCCCGGCGGCAGTCCGTAGAGACGATAGACACCACGGTCATCCGTCTGCCTGATGGCGTAATTGCGGTTGTACTCTTCATGCTTCGCGGTTTGCGGATTGACGCGATAGAGGTAGATGTATTCCTGAATGAGCGGGCGGCCCGTCTCTTCCGTGACACGCCCGGTGATGACGCCGCCGCGCCGCAAGGCGAGGTGGATGTCTTCGACCGTCTCGCCATCGGCCAGCGTGATCGCGCTGCCTCCGGGATAGTTATCGCCTTCCGCTTCATTATAATAAACGGGCGCGACCGCCATGACATAGAACTGGCCCGCCGGCACATGGGTGATTTGAAAGTGACCGTCGGCGTCCGTCGTGCTGCTGCCGACGAAGCGTCCTTGCGGCGCGCGCTGCGGGTCGGGCATCACAGCGACGGGAATATTGGCGGCGGGCTTGCCGGCGATGGTGACGCGACCGGCGATTGTGCCGGCGGCATGCACTTCTCTTGACTGCGGCGAGACGGATTGCGATGGCGCCGAGACAAGGGCGCTCAGTGTTAAGGCCATCAGCAGCAGGACGCGGGCCAGAGCGTGCATAGCAGGCCTCCGGTTTTTTAAGTTCAGTGGCGCGAGCGACTACACACAGACAATCAACCGCCGCTCATTTTCCGTAGTTCGTAATCCTGACGATCTCTGGCCGCATATTTTACACCCGGCGGGCGGCGGAGGCAAAGCCCCCGCGGCGTGGCTAGAAATGTGATTTCACATAGGCGTCGGTGGGTTTTTGCGAACATAACACCATTGACAAATTTTCACCGATCTACATAATGAGCTTTATCATCGCTTGCGCGCTCGGCTGCCCCTGCACCATTCGCCGCTTGCTTCATCAAAAGGAGCCTGCTTGAGCCGGACTACTTCCTCTGCGGATTGGGCAACTGCTGGGCTCAACGAGCCATTACCGCTTAGCGCCAGGGGAAACTCTTTCTTCCTCGACCTGGATCGTCTGTTAGCGCGCATCGAAACGGCGACGACCTATTACCAGGCTCTGGGCGTCGGGCGCGACGTGTCGCGCGGCCAGCTCGACCACGCTCTTGCTGAAACCCTGGCCATCCTTTATCCGCCCTATCAGATCAGCGCTTCGCTGCCTGCCGAGATGCTGACGCGGATCGAGCAGGCGTTTAACAAAATAGCGCAAGGGTTTGCTGCGCTCGCCAGCTTCGCGCGCCGCCGCGATTATGATGCTGCGCTGTCTTCCGTCGCGTCGCCCGCGGCATCAGCGTCTGCAACATCAGTACCGGCAACGCTCGCCGCGAGCCGACGATTGCCGCCACCGCAGTCCCTCCATATCAAGCAGCATGCCGCGCCGCGCGCCGCTTACGTCGAATCGGGCAAAACGAGCTCGACCGATAATCGCCGCCGCACCGACCGTCTGAAACTCGCCCTGCCGGTGCGCGTCGTCGGGGTTGATCGGGGGGCCGTCGGCAAGTGGAGCGAGATGGCCGAAACGCTCGACATCAGCCGCACAGGGTTGCGCCTGCGGCTCAATCGGCCTGTGCGCTACGGCATGGTGCTGTACCTGTCATTACCGCTGCCGGCAAAGCTGCGCTCACACGGCTTTATGGATTCAAGCTACAGTGTCTACGCGCTGGTGCGACGCATCGAGCCGATGAAGAAAGGCATGCGCGTCATCGCCCTCGAATTCATTGGTGAGCACCCGCCGCCGGGCTACCTGGAAAAGCCCTGGGCGACTTTTCGCACACGTAGCTGGGCTGGCCCTGATCGTCGGCGCGCCCGGCGTATCGCCCGGGCCGAGGCAGTTTGCCTCGACTACATCAGCACCGAATGGCCTACGCCTATCTGCGAGGAGGCGATGACTGAAAACGTCAGCCGCACGGGGTTGCGCATCATCGTGCGCAAGGCGCCGCCGGAGTTTGACCTGCTGCGCGTCAGCAGCGCGGCACGCCACTTCGAGGGTTTGGCGATTCTGCGTAACCGTTTTGTCGGCGATGACGGGCAGGAACGGCTCTGCCTGCAATTCCTGGATAAAGAGTGGCCGATATAAATCTCATCAGCGAGCGCCTAATTGTCTGTTCGAGCTTGCATAGCGGCGGCGAAGATGATAAACAGAAAGGCCCGACTTTATTATTTCCGCATACGGTCGGGACGGTGATCGAAGGAAACCCGGCAACCACGCTTTGAAATGTGAAGGGCGCCGCCAGCGCCCTTGAGACACAAGAATTTAACCGGCTACTATGGATAAACAGTACCGGGTGGTTACTGAATGAACAACGACCTGGGAACTTGGTATCCGCATTGGCGACCCTATTGCCCCCTTAGCCGCTGGCCATAAAAAGGTCGCAAGCGGCGAAAAATCTGATATATCGGGCAAGCGTTCTGAAATTCAAGTGGGGGGCTGAAATACTCGATTCGGGGAATGCGAATTGCTCAACAGGAGCCAGCCTCCTCATGCATTTTGGCTGTATGTCTGGGTTGAAGCCGAAATCAAGGCGTAATTGAAATATCAGCGTGCGCAGAGTCGCGTCCAAACTCTGTTGCTCGAATTGTGAATCCGCAGTATGAGACGTTTGACAGACCGCATCCAGCGATTGCTGGAGAGAGTAATGGTAAAGGAATCAGTTTTCCCAATAACTTTGGAGAGGGATAGAAGATGAACATAAAGAGAGTCATGTTGATGATCGGGTTGGCCGTCGTTGTAGCCGCCCTGGCAGTGCCGCTCGTGGGCCTCAAAGCCCGCGCCGCTGGCGCTGCGGCGAACGCACGAGCGCCATTGACGGCAGCTCCGGCGCGCGCCACGGCGGCACCCAGCGAGGCGGCTGTTCAGCCGAATGTTGTCGAGGCCACTAATTCCTCTCAGGAATCGGTGGGCGGCAAGATTTCTGCTGAGACACTCAAGGCCCTGGGCATCCGCCGCGCAAAATCGGCTGATGCCAGTGCTAAAATCGCCCAGTTACTGGCGAAGAAGACCCAGAGCGGCAACAATGGCGGCGGCGGTGAGTACACCCCGCAGTCGGGCCAGCCAACGGTCCTCAATGCCAGCAGTGCTTTGTCGGCTGCGCTGATCACGACGATCGGCGGGCGCGATAACCAGTTCTCGGAAGTCGCGCTGATCGCCGACTGGGATGGCCGCGAGGACTGCGCTGCTGACCGCGAGCAGAAAGTCGATGACTTCTCATTCGTTGAGTCCGACATCGACACAACGCTGACGCGGGCGGCCATCAGTGAACATACAGTGGCCAATGGCTTCGCCGAGAACGTCTATTATTATGGCGACTCGCTCGGCAATCTCTGGGTCGGCACTGACACGAATCCGGGCGTCAACGTGTCGCCTTCCGGTGGCGTTGACAGTGTGCGTCAGGTCAACATCCCGGCGCTCGTTAATACAGGCACCAGCGGCGGTTTCTCTATCACGCCCGGGTCGCTTGGCTGCACCGACGACCAGGTGACCGTTACCGGCATCGCCGTGCAGCCGGTCGCCGACCTCGGCGATTTCGGCCTCTGCGGCACGACCGGTGAAGTCGTCTACGTATCGATCCTCGATACGGAAGGCTGCTCCTCGAACGCCGCCAACCAGCCGATCCGCACCCGCATCTTTGCCTTCGCCTTCACCGACGTGGTGGGCGGATTGGCACCGGCGGGTGTGCGCCAGGTTTTGGCCAGCAAGTTCTCGAACATCGCCGGCGTTGCCGTTGATGACGACGGCTCGCTGTACTACCAACTGGTGGACTTGATTCAGTTCACCGGTGGCGCCATCTTCAAGGCGACCGAAATTTCGCGCACGGTTGCCGGTTGTCCCAGCCCGCGCGTCAATCGCGTCATTGCTGGCCCGATTACCGATCCGCCGACCCTCAATAGCTGGGTGGGCACGACCGCCAGTCCGGCTAATGTCTCCGGCGGCGCGCGCAACACCAACTATGGACGCGGCTCGTCAGGCACCTACGGCAACGTCGTCAGCCTCGCCACCGGCGCCTGCAACGTCCTTTATGCTGCCGTCGCCCGCTCCTTCGTGGCCGGCGCCGTCAG
>JBJMGU010000013.1:0-4008 GCA_045807765.1 Blastocatellia bacterium | reverse complement strand
TTGAGCGACCGCCTGCGCTTCGCCCATCTTACCTTGAGCAAGCAGCGCCCCTGTCTGACCAAGCACAGCGCGCAACATCACGGCGCTTTTTCCATCGCGAGCCGCCCGCTCGAAGTCCGCGGCAGCTTCCGCATAGCGGCCCGTCTGGTAGCGGACTTCGCCAAGCGCAATGCGCAGCGCGGCATCATTAGGCCGCGCATTGAGAAACGCTTTGGCCTTGCTCTCTGCCTGCGAATAATCCCCGGTTTCGACCAGCACGTTGACCAGGCCACGCTGCGCCTGCTCATCACTCGCGCTTTTGGCAAGCAGCGCGTTGAACATAGCGGCGGCTTCTTTGTAGCTTCCATGACGAAACAACTCTTCGGCGCGCTGGACAGAAACTTCCTGCGCCGCGCCTGAGTTGAACGTGCAGCCTAAAAGGAAAATGAGTACGAATAATCCAAGCCGTTTCATTTACTGCCCTTCTTCATGCCTGAAGATTACTTCTGCTTCGCCTTGATTGTTTGATTCACTTTCGCCAGCTCGACAAGCAAGTCTTCAAGCTGCCGCTCATACTCTTCCGGCTTCAGCTCCGCCTTGCGAGCTTTCAGCTTTTCAACCGCTTCTTCTAACCGCTGACGCTCGCCGAGCAAGCGGGCCAGGTCTGCGTCACCGCCCGCCTGCGCCAGCGGCTTCGAGTCGAGGTACAGGGTCTTAGCCACTGTGCCGTCGCCGGCGGTGGCTTCTTCATGACCGGTGCCGTCGCTGTTGTCGTCTATCAACGCATGCTCGGTCGCCAGCCGGTTCTTCGTCTTGTAGTAATCCGCCGTCAGCTTGGTCGCGTAGGCAAAGGCTTCAAGCACCGAAATGCGCCCGTTTTTGTCGGCGTCAGCGGCATCATCTGAAAGGCCGGCGATAAAGTATTCGGCAAACATCGTGGCGTTTTGCTCGTTGCCGCTGCGCGTCGCCGTGATGACGACGCGACCTTCACCCGCCAGCGGCTTGACGAATTCGCCTGAGCTGCTGGCACTGTTGATGAAGATGACGCGCCGCGTCGGCAACGCGGATAAAAGCTGCGCGTAATCTTTGGCGGCAAGATCAGGCCCGACGAGATTGAACTTGGCCTGTTGCGCGTCGAATGAGCCGTGGCCGATCAGCATGACGAAGATTAAGCTCTCGGCACTGGCTGATGATTTGATGGCCGCCATCGCTTTACGGACTTCCTCGGCGGTCGAGCGCGCCGCGTGCGGCAGGTTGGCGTCGTGCGCGCCCTCTGTCGGCGTGCCGGCGCTTTCACTCAGCAGATAGACATTCTTCTCATCAAAGCCCAGCCGATTGGTCAGCGCGTCATAGAGCTGGTTGGCTTCTGTAGTGAACTTCTTGGTGTAAGCCTCTTCGCCGCCGACGCCGGCAACGATCAGCGCGAACTTGTGCGGGTCAACCACGGCGCGCGGCTTCTTTTCAGTTGGCGGGGCTTCTTGCGCGGCAGGCTTCGCCTCTTGCGGGGACTGTGAGTTGAGATTCGTCACGCGCCCGGCGCTGGCGCTGCAAGACCAGAGCGCAACGCATAACATCGTGCAAAGCGAGCGCAGGCACTTCGCATTGCGGTGGGATTCATTCGGAGGGTTTGAAGCTTTCATCTATTTACCTGAACGCGCCTAAGCAAGCCCCTTGCGTTTGCGGATGAACCACTCGCCGCTCGCCAGCAGGATCACCAGCAGGAAGTTAATCGGCATGTCCCAGAGTTCTTTGGTCTCGCGGATTGAGCCGGCGCCGCCTGTGTGTGTCAGGTCTTCGATCATGTCTTCGGCCCGCGACAGGGTGTAATACTGACCGCCGGTGTCGGAAGCAATGCGTTTGAGCAGCTCGCGGTTCTGCGCCGCGTCGCGGGCTTCGCGGTTGAGCGGCCCGACAATGAAACTGGTCTGCGCCGGGCGCAGCGTCTTCGTCTGCGCGCCGCGTAGCGCGGCACTGACTTCGACGCGATAGGCGCCCGCCTCATCCGGGTGAAAGGCCGCCTCGTAACCTTCAAAGCCATTCTCGTTTGCAGGCTTCAGCTCAACGTCGAGCTGCCGGCCCGAAGGCGAAGTCACATGAGCTAAGACCTGCGCGCCGGCGATGGGCAAGTACTTCTCATCGCCGACCTCTGCGCGCAGGCGAACGCCTTCGCCTGTGCCGTAGACGGCGCGCTCGGTCGTCGCCTCGACAGGCCGGCGCACGCCTTCGACCGCGTAGCGCATCACGTTGCGCCAGAAGGTCTCGAACGATTTGTTATTCGACTCCAGCATCATGCGCCAGCGCCAGGTATCCGAGGCGGTCAGCGCCAGGGTGCGCCCGCGCCCGTAACGCTCTTCGACCAGCAGCGGCGCGACCCGGTTGCGGTCTTTGGTGCTGCGCGCTTCGAGGATGACGGTCGCGCCGGGCTTTGTATCATTGATGACTTCGGGCAAGGTGATGGCCGGCATCTGCTCCCATGCCTTCTGATTGGCGTCGGACTGCTCGGCCAGCCGCGCCGCCGGGTGATCGCGGCCACGTTCTGCGGGCGCGGCGCGAAATTCCTGGTTGTCGCCCGGCGTCTGGTTGCCATTGATGTAGATGGGCAGCAGGTCGGCAAGCGGCGTGTTGCTGTAGCCGCCGGCGTTGAACGACTTCGCGCCGCCGAGCGCCAGCAGCGTGCCGCCGCGCCGCGAGACGAACTGCTCGATGGCCTTCAGTTGATCGAAAGTGAAGAAGGTCGCCTCGACCGAGCCGATGATGATGGCGTCATAGGCGAACAACTCTTCTTCAGACTTCGGGAAGCCGTTCGTCAGCTCATCGCCCTTCTCGACACCCTGACGATAGAACTTGCCGTCCGCCGAGCGCAGCACCGAAGTCAGCACAATGTTCTTTTCTTCGGCAATCGATTCGCGCAGCTTGCCGTACTCCCAGCGCGGCTCGCCTTCCAGATAAAGAATCTTCGGCTGTGCGTCGATGACTTCGACGAGCAGCTCAACCGAGTTGTTCTCTTTCACCGGATCGTCGGGCGACGGCGGCGCGTTGAGCAGGTAACGATGCAGCCCTGGCGACGAGGGCGTGAAGGTGATGCGCGCTACACTGGTCGCGTCACCCGGCACAGGCACTTCCTGTGAACGCAACAGATGGTTGTCTTCCGTCAGGTCTATTTTCACGCTGCGCTGGCCGCCGCCGCGCACCAGCACTTCGGCGCTCACGGGCGAGCCGGCAAGCACACGGCGCGGCGCGGTGGCGCGCATCAATTCAACGTCGCCATCGAGCGCCAGAGGTCCGAGGCCGACAGTAAAGACCGGCAGGCCGCGCGCCCGCAGGCGGCTGAGCGTCGAAGCGAGGTTCTGCGTCGTGTCGGCTTCACCATTCGACGCGCCGTCGCTGATTAAGACGATGCCGGCGAGCGGCAAGCCCGCGGCTTCGCGCTCGGCCTGCTCGATAGCCGCACTGATGTTGGTCTGTTCGCCCGTGCCGCTTAGCTCTGCCGCCGACTGCACGCGCTCGGCTGACGAAGAGAACTTGAACGGGCGCACCTTGAAGCGTTCCGATAGCCGCCCGAGAAAGCGGCTGTCTGCCGTCATCAACTGTTTGAGGGCATCGAGCCGTGTGCGCCCGCCTTCGTCAATCAAATTCATGCTCGCCGAGTCATCCATCAACACAGTGACGTAACTCGATTGTGGCACCACCGAAGGGACGACGATGACCGGGCGCATCAGGCAAAAGAGAATGACGACGAGCAAAGCCAGCCGCAGCGCGATCAACGCCGCGCGCCAGTTCGCCGGTAACTTCAGAGCCGTCCCGGCATAAAGGTAATAGAGCAATGCCGCCAACACCGCCAGCAGCACGACGACTGCCCACACAGACGGTCGCGCGCCGAAAGCAAATTGACTCTTGGCGAAAATGGTCTCGCGGTATTTAAACAGAAAGCTGACGAGCTGTTCCAAACAACCTACCCCCTCGCCGGTACGCGCCTGTCCCTGCGATGTGAGTGCTTGGCATTTATTCTACTGGCTCATGCGAAAAGGC
>JBJMGU010000012.1:0-4324 GCA_045807765.1 Blastocatellia bacterium | reverse complement strand
CGGCGAGCCAACGGCGTCAGGCGAAGGCAAGACTTTCAGCTTATATTCTAGCGTCTGTGTATCGGTGACCGTAATCTGATCCGTCACCGGCTCGAAGTTTTCTTTCTCAATCGTCAGCGTGTAAGTACCGGCGACCAGTTGCTCCAGCTTGACCGGCGTGTGACCGTAATCCTTGGAATCGAGCTTGACGTTAGCGCCCGAAGGCACAGTCAAAATAATCAACTGGTCTATGGTCGAAGGTTTTCTGGTCAGTAGATAAACGGCGGCTATCGTCAATATCGTCAGTAGCAGCGCCGAGCCCGCTGCCAGCATCCACCAGCGCGAGCCAAGTTGCCATGTCTTGCCGCGTCTGCTTCGCGCAGGGCTCGGCGCGCCTGTTGCCGTCGCAGACGGCAAGGTGCCAGCCACCGGGCCTTCGCCGACAGCGACCGCCTTCGCACTGGTTTCGACAACTTCGCGCTTTGTTGATTGTTCTTCGCTATACACCATCGTATTTCGCTACTTGCGGCTCAACCTCTATGCCTTTCGCCGCTCAAACCGCAGCCGGCTCAAGAAGACGATTCGTAATGTACTTCACAACTAAACTCCCGACTTCGATGGCTTTCTTCATGTGCAACTCTCTGGTCAGGTGGCCCGCGACGAAGAGACCGGGAATCGTCGTTTCGAATTCCTCAGAATAGACTGGCCGACCATCGGCAGCAATTGTGGCCCCGACTTCTTCGAGGAGGCGCACATCCGGGTCAGCGCCAATCAAGGCAAACAGGTGATCGCACGGCACACTGACCAGCCGCGGCGCTTCGCCGTCGAGGATTTGCAACAAGGCCGAATCAGGCAATATCTCGACCACCTCGGATGAAGTGAGAATGTCGAGACGACCTTCTGCTTGCGCGCGCTCAAGCGGCTCGCGCACCCAGGGCTTGATCTTGGCGGCGTTCATGAGCGAAGGCGCGTCGAGCGCGGGACGGCGAATGGCTAATGTCACATGGGCGCCGGCGTCTATGAGAAACAAGGCGGCTTCGGCGGCTGAGTTACCGCCACCGGCGACCAGCACACGCTTGAGCGCAAACGGGTGCGCTTCTGAAAACTGGAAGGAGACGCGCTCCGGGCATTCGCCTGGGATGTTCAGCTTGCGCTGGCGGCCAAAGCCGCCCGTCGCAACCAGCACGGCGCGGCTGTGATAGCGGTTAGCCGCTGTATGCACCACAAAGCCTTCGCCGGCGCGGTGAATCGCTTCGACCGCTTCGCCCGTGTGAATGTTGAGTCGCTCACGAATCACCAGGTGCGTGTAATGCGCCAGCACCTCCTCGCGCGTCGGCTTGCGATCTCGTGGCAATGCGCCGGCTTCAAGCTCAACTTCGTTCGAAGTCGAAAACAAGGGTCTGGCTATCGGAAAGTGATAAACCGTTTCGCCGATTACGCCGCGCTCAAGGACCAGGCAATCAAGTTGATAACCTCTGGCGGCCAGGGCTGCCGATAAGCCTGCCGGCCCGCTGCCTACAATAATCAGATCATGCATATACTGCTCGCCAGTTTTCGATCTCCTAAAAGGATAGCGTATCAGGCGGGGAGCATCAACTTGGCATCTATCCAGAGATCGCTGAATGTGAGGCGGCTGGAACGAGTCAGCTTCGGCACTCGGATTGGTGCCAGAACCCGGCATCATCGGCGCCGGCTAAAGGTTCTCGTTGAACTTATAGCCGATGCCCCAAACCGTGAGAATGTATTTCGGCTGCTTCGGGTTCGTTTCGAGCTTCGTCCTCAACCGGTTGACGTGCGGATCGATGTTGCGCTTGTAGCCTTCGTATGCCGTATCCCAGATAACGCTGAGCAGGTCGTTGCGCGAATAGACGTAACCGGGATTTGAGGCCAGCAGCTTCAGGATGTTGAACTCGATAGGCGTCAGGCCGATCTCCCGGTCGCCCTCTTTAACGGTGTGGCGCTCCAGATCGATCTCAAGCTCACCATGCTTGAGCACTTTCGCTTCAGGCGGTGGTGGCGCCTCGCCGGTGGTGCGGCGCAGCAATGCCTGAATGCGTAATTCAAGTTCCAGCGGGCTGAAGGGCTTCGCCAGATAATCATCGGCACCGAACGAGAAGCCGGTGACTTTATCTTCAATCGTCGCCTTCTCGGTCAGCATGATGATGGGCACAGTCACGCCCTTCTCGCGAAACAACTGGCATAGCTTGAAGCCGTCTATGCCAGGCATAACGACGTCAAGGATAATCAGACTCGGCGCCGTTGACAGACCTTTATCGAGGCCCTGAATGCCATCGGCGGCTTCGATGACCTCATACTCTTTGCTGTGCAGGAAGTCTACGACCGTTGTGCGAATCGACTTATTGTCGTCAACGATGAGAACCCGCTTCTCGTGAAGGTTCGGCATAGGCTGGGAACCCTTCGGCGCGCCACAACCCCGAAATCGCTGAGAATTTAGATCAGCCGCATGGGCATGACCACATAACGATAATCATATTGCCCGTCACCCGACGGTTTGAGCAAGGCCGGACTCTGCTCATCCTTGATTTCCAGGGTAATCTGCTCGGTGCCGACGACACCAAGAAAGTCCGAGATGTATTGCGCATTGAAGCCGATACTGACGGTCTCGCCGTTGTAATCAACCGGCAGGACGTCTTTGGCTTCGCCCACGTCAGCGCTCTGCGCAGTCAGGTTAATCTTGCCGCTGCTCAGTTCGAGCTTGATGCCGTGGCTACGCTCGTCGGCCATTAATGCGGCGCGACGAATCGCCTGCGCAAAACGTTCGGTGTCGAGCGGGATGAGCTTATCATTGTTTTTTGGCAGGACCAGATCGTAGTTCGGGAACTGGCCCGCCAGCATGCGCGAAGTCAACAGCCGCTGATCCAACTTGAAGTAAAGATGGTTTTCATCCTTGGCGAAAACGAGAGCGCCCTCAGCGCCTGCGGTCAGCTTGAGCAATTCGCCAAGCGCTTTCTTAGGGATGATCACGCGCACCTGCTCGTCGCTTGTGCCTTCCAGGGTAAAAGCAGCCAGCGCCAGGCGGTGACCATCGGTCGCTACCATCTGTAACTTACCATCGGCCAGTAACAACAAAGCCCCGTTGAGGGCATAGCGCGACTCTTCCTGCGTAATGGCGTAAATCGTACGGCCGATCAAATCGTGCAGCGCAGTTGCCGGAATCATCTGGCCGGCTTCTTTCAGCCCCGGTGTGGACGGAAAATGCTCTTTAGCCTGGCCGACGATACGAAACTCTGCGGCTCCACAACTGATTCGCACCCAGTCGTTATCCTCTTTAGAGAAATGGATCTCCGCCTCAGGCAAGTTGCGAACGATGTCGAAGAGCTTCCTGGCCTGCAAGACAATCGCTCCGGGATGGCTGACATCTGCCGTGCATTCGGTTTGCAGCGACACATCCAGGTCTGTGGCGATTAGCGAAATCAGCGACTCGCCCAGCGTCTCTATAAGGACATTTGAAAGGATCGGGATAGTGTTCTTCTTCTCTACGACGCCTTGTAGAAGATTCAATTCTCTCAGCAGCGATGCTTTACTCAAACTGAAACGCATGATTCACCTCGATTCTGGCCTTTTACTAGTATTTCTAGTTTTTTAAATCATGTCATGATCTAGTAGTAGTAGTAGGGCCTGTGGAAAAGTGGAACCCTTATTGCAAATGCTTGAAAATTAATGGCAAAGATCAAAAAATGGCTGTGCAAAACGCTGTGCAAAACCTGTGCAAAAACCGCCTGCCCTGTGGACCCTTTTCTTAACTTCAACAGTTTTCAACAGGTTCCACAAGGGCTCCACAACCTGCTCATGTGGAAAAAGTGCTTAAGTTATTTCAATTCAGCAATAAAGCTGTTGATAAGTTTGTGGAAAACCGTATCCTTCTCATAAAGCTCTGCAATCTTATTAATGCTGTGCAGGACGGTCGTATGATGCTTGCCGCCGAACTCGCGGCCAATCTCCGGCAGGCTCGACTTGGTTAAAGTTTTGCATAAATACATCGCCACCTGCCGCGGGCCAGCGATGTTGCGGGAGTTGTTTTTCGATTTCAGATCGCTGACCTTCAATCCATAATGACTGGCGACCTTCTTTTGAATCAATTCAATCGTAATACCGTCTGAGTCTTCTTCAATGATGTTCTTTAAGACATCCTGCGCCAGTTCGATGCCAATCGGCAGGCCCTTGAGCGAGGCGTAGGCGACCAGTCTGACCAATGACCCTTCAAGCTCGCGAATGTTTGATTTGATTTTGCTGGCGATAAACAGCGCAACATTATCCGGCAGGTCAATCTTTTCCAATTCCGCCTTGCGTTTCAGAATGGCAACTTTGGTCTCCAGGTCGGGCG